>JANWZL010000057.1 GCA_025054655.1 Thiobacillaceae bacterium
GCGTTCCAGGTGCTGGGCACCACGGCCTGATAGTTGGCGATCTTGCCCTCCTCGATGACGATGAAATGCGCGAGCGCCCCGCGCGGGGCCTCCATGAGCCCTGCCCCGCGGGCATGCCGCTTCCAGGTCGAGGGCTCCCACAAGGCCTCGTTGAAGGTGCGCAGGTCGCCCGCCTTGATGTTGGCGATCAGGCGGTCGTACATCCCCTGCATGGCGTCGGCGATGACCTTGGTCTCCAGGGTGCGGGCGGCGGTGCGGCCCAGGGTGGAGTACAGGGCGGTGATGGGCACATCCAAGGTCTTGAGCGTGTACTCCACCAGTTCCCGCGTCTGCGCGTGGCCGCTGGCGTAGAGCAATAGTACGCGCGCAAGCGGCCCCACCTCCATCGCCCTACCCTTCCAGCGCGGGCTCTTCAGCCAGGAGTATTTCGCCTGCACGTCCAGGTGTTCGTAGGGTGGCTGAGGACCGGTGTAGTGCAGTTCAGTCTCGCCGTCGAAAGGGTGCAGGCCCTTCGCATCGCCGACGCTATAGCGATACCAGGAATGGGCGACGAACTCCTGAATCTCGCCCTCGGCGTACGGATCCACCGGGTGAATGGTGGAAAGGTCGCGCCCGAGGATGGCCCCGCGCGGGATCAGGAAGGATGATGGCGTGGCCATGTCCTTCTCGGGGAACTCGCCATAGCAGAGGAAGTTGCCCAGCCCTTCGCCCTGGCCGGCCCAGTCCTTGTAGTAGCCGGCGATGGCCAGCGTGTCGGGCAGATAGACCTGATCGACGAACTCCCGCATGCGGCGGATCACCTCCTGCACCGTCTGCAGGCCCACCATGTTCACCGCGGTGGCGTCTTGACCGCCGCGCCGGCCGGCGGCCTCGGTCTGCACGGAGATGGCGCAGGGGGCCCCGCCCACCAGGAACATGGGGTGCGGGTTCTTGCCGCCGAAGATGGCATGCAGTTTGACCACGTCGCGCTGCCACTGCAGCGCCTCCAAGTAGTGCGCCACGGCCATGAGGTTGGCCTCGGGCGGCAGCCGGTAGGCCGGATGGCCCCAATAGGCGTTGGCGAAGATGCCTAGCTGCCCGGACTCGACGAAGTCCTTGAGCCGTCTCTGCACGTCGGCGAAATAGCCCGGCGAGGATTTGGGCCAGGGGCTCAACCGCTGCGCCAGCTCCGCGGTCGCCCTGGGGTCGGCCTTGAGCGCCGAGGTCACGTCCACCCAGTCGAGCGCATGCAGATGGTAAAAGTGCATGACGTGGTCGTGCACGAACTGGGCAGCGATCATCAGGTTGCGGATCAGCTGCGCGTTCGGCGGGATGGTGTAATCGAGCGCATCCTCCACCGCGCGCACCGAGGCGATGCCGTGCACCAGGGTGCACACGCCGCAGATGCGCTGGGCGTAGGCCCAGGCGTCGCGCGGGTCACGTCCGCGCAGGATGAGCTCGATGCCGCGCACCATGGTGCCGGACGAGTAGGCGCGGGTGATGCGCCCCTCGGCGTCGGTCTCGGCCTCGATGCGTAGATGCCCCTCGATGCGGGTGACGGGATCGACGACGATGCGCTCAGCTGCCGTCATGATGTGCCCCTACTGTTTCATGAACTCTGCCAGGATGCGGTATTGCTGCTCGGCCTCGCGATGCTCGGTGCCCTGGCCATTGGCGATGGTCTCGCAGGTGCGCGCCATGCGGGCATTCATGGCCACGCCCCAGGCCAGCTCTGCGGTGCGATCAGGCGGGCTGACACAGGCCAGCGCCGCCTTGGCCACGAAATGACTGGCCTGGTTGCGCCAGTCGGCCTCTTGGCCGCAGCGGGTGTAGGTCTCCACGCAGGCAGCCTTGGCGGCCTGGAACACCACCGCCAGTTCCGCCTCGCTCACGTCCGGGCGTCGGGCGGCGTTGATGGCCGCGGTCACCCGCATGTCCTCGCACAGATCGAGCACGTTCTCGGCGAAACGCGCCGCCACCAGTCGCTGCTGCACTGCCCCGAGCTTGCTAAGCGCGGTCTTGAAGTCCTGATCGTTGCGGATGTCCATGCCTTACCCCTCCTCGTCCTGTCGCCGCCCGTCGTCTTGCGCCAGGTGCTTGGCCACCAGTTCCGTCAGCCCCACCACGGGCAGCGCCATCTGATAGTGTTCCAGCCCCTCTTCCAGCACGATGCGGCAGTTGGCGCAGGCGGTGACCAGAGTCTGTGCGCCGCAGGCCTCCAGCTGCGCCTTCTTGCGCTTGAAGGCGGCAAGCCGCAACCCCTCCGCCTCCTCGTTGGCCGACACCCCGCCACCGCCGCCGCAGCACCAGTTGTACTTGCCGGTCTCGTCCATCTCGACGAAGTCGCGCGCGATCATCTGCATCAGGTGCCGCTGCGGTTCGATCACACCGCCGCGTCGCACGATCTGACAGGGGTCGTGGAAGGTGAGTCGGCCCTCCTCGAAGCCTTCGGTGCGGATGAGGCCCTGGACGCGGAACTCATCCAACACCTCCAGCACGTGTTTGACCTCGAAACCGAAGGGCCGCCCCATCAGGTTGGGTCCATCCCAGCGCAAGGCGAAGTAGGCATGGCCGCACTCGGGGCTCACCACGGTCTTCACCTGCAGCCGCTCGGCGGCATTGACCACGCGGGCGACGATCACACGGGCGATGTCGGACACCCCGATCTGTATACCGCTGTTGGTGGCCTCGAAGGCCTCCGAGCACAGGGTCCAGGTCTTGCCCGCCACGTGCATGATGCGGGCGATGGCCGAGAGATATTCGGGGAAATTGATGATCTCCATGGAGGAGAGCAGCAGCATGTACTCCGCCCCAGCCTGGTCGATCGGCACCTTCAGGCCCGTCTCCGCCTCGACGTGTTTGATCTGCGCCGCTACCGCCGGCCAGCGTATCCCCATCGGGCTGCCGATCTCCACGGTGCGGCGTGTGGCGGCGACCACCCCGGGCGGGGCGTGCCCCGCCAGCGCCATGCCCTCGCGCAGCTTGCGGATCATGTAGACGAGGTCGTTGCCTACCGGACAGACCAGAGAGCAACGCCCGCACATGGTGCAGCTGTCGTAGACCAGCTCGCGCCATGCGCCCAGCTCCTCGTCGGTCAAGGGCTTGGACAGGCCCAGCCACTTCTTCACCCGCCCCAGGAGGGTGTATTCCCTCTCCCACACCCGGCGCAGCGGCTCCAGCTTGTGGATGGGGGTGTACTTCGGCTCCCCCGTCTCGGTGTAGAACAGACAGGCCTCGGCGCACAGCCCGCAGTGCACGCAGCTCGAGAAATAGCTGGCGATGGGCGCGTCGATGACCTCCTTGAGCACCTCGACGGCGCGCTCCAGCGATGCGCCGCGGGTCGCGCGGGTCGAGTTATGCGCCTGCAATGCCGTCGAACTCATGAGCATCCTCCGCTATGGTCTGCCCAGGCGCGGTCAAACGGGCACCCCGCGCCGCGCGTTGATCTCGCCGTTGAACCAGCGCGAGCCCCAGGCCGTGAAGGCATGGAACAGCTTGGTAAAGGGCAGCAGGGCGATGAGCAGCTCGGCGCTAAGGATGTGCAGCGCCAACATGGTCGTGTAGGGCAGCCACAGGTGCTTGACCGCGAGATAGCCGGTGAGCACCGGCAGGAAGGTGAGCACCCACACGAAATAGTCCTCGAAGGTGGACAGATAGCGCTTGACCGGCCGGCGCACGCGATCGATCAATACCACCACCATGGCCGCCAGGGTGACCACCGTCACCGCGTCGATCACCGGCGAGGGCAGCCCCGGCCAGGACAGGCCCAGCAGCGCCTTGATGAGCTGTATGTGAGGGATGAAGAAGAAGACGACGATGGCCAGGCCCAGGTGGAAGACATAACCGCCCACGTAGCTCACCGGCGAGCGACGGAACATCCCCGGCGGCGGCAGCATGCGCCGCCACAGCGTGTGCCAGCCGCTCGCAGCGGGCACACGGCGCGGCGGGGCTAGATCGGGCTTGCGCCCCAAGGTGTAGATCTCGATCAGCCGCCACACCACCCCCAGCGCGAACACCGCCAGGGCCAGATCAAGGCCCGGCCCGCGCACCCAAGCGAGAAACTCCAGCGCGTTCATCGTTCACCCCCATCGGCCTTCTCCAGATCGGCCACCGTGGCCGTCACATGTGCCGCCCTGGCAGCCCCTTTGCGCGCGCGGTTGGCGATCGCCACCGCCACCCCTACCGCCGCCCCGGCCGCGACCGCTCCTGCGGCGAGCTTCAGCGGACCGGCCGGTGCGGAGAGAGGGCGGTAGAACCCGCCGGCGTCCCAGAAGCCGGGCTCCGAGCAGCCGATACAGCCATGGCCCGATTCGATGGGGAAGGAGGTGTGATCGTTCCACTTCACATGCGCGCAGGCGTTGTAGGTCACCGGCCCCTTGCAGCCCAGCTCGAACAGACACCAGCCCTGGCGCGCGCCCTCGTCGTCGAAGCTCTTGGCGAACAGGCCGCGATCGTAGAAAGGGCGGCGGTAGCAACGGTCGTGTATGGTCTCGCCATAGAAGGCCCGCGGCCGTCTGAGTCGGTCGAGCTCGGGCAGGCTGCCGAAGGTGAGGTAGTGGGCGATCACCCCGGTCATCACCACCGGGATGGGCGGGCAGCCGGGGATGTTGACCAGGGGTTTGTCGCGCACGATCTCGGAGATCGCCACCGCCCCGGTCGGGTTGGGCCGGGCGGCGGGGATGCCGCCGAAGGCCGCACAGGAGCCCATGGCGATCACCACCGCCGCCTTGGGCGCCACCTCACGCAGCAGATCGAGGTTGCTGCGCCCGGCGATGCAGGAATAGGCCCCGTTCAGGCCCGTGGGTACGGAGCCGTCGATGACCAGGATGAAGCGGCCGGCGTTGTCTTCCACCGCCCGCTTGAGCGCCTGCTCGGCCTGGTGCCCCGCCGCGGCCATGAGGGTCTCGCTGTAATCGAGCGAGAGGGCGTCGAAGATCAGGCCCTCGATCGTGGGTGTGTGCGAGCGGGTGATGGACTCCAGGCAGCCGGTGCACTCCTGGAAGGGTAGCCAGATCACGGCAGGGCGGCGGGCGCGTGCGAGCGCCTCGGCCATGGCCTGGCCCGCCGCAGGCGGCAGGGCCATGAGGCTCGCGAGCATCGTACAGTACTTGAGAAAGCCGCGGCGCGAGATCCCCCGCCACGCCAAGCGCTCCTGCAGCTCGTTCATGGATGGCCTCCGGTGCTGATGAGCCGCTTTCAGTTTAGACCATCCAGACCAGAATTCAGACGCTGCAATCCGTTTTCGACCTCCGCCCGCGACACCGGCACCAGCCCCGGCACATAGGCCACCTCCAGCAGCTCGCTCGTGACCACCCCCGCCTCGTTGCCATGGCGCACCCACCACACGCCGGCGCAACCCGTCTCCGTGATGGTGGACTGGCCGCCGGCCGTGAGCCGGATCTCCACCTCGCCACGGCCGAGCCGATCGATGAGCCAGGCGCGCGCAGCCGGTGTCAGCGGCAGGACGCCGAGGTCTATGGCCCCGCCCTCGCCCGTGGCCAGCAGCCGCTCCACCAGCACGGCCAGTTCGCGCAGCACGGCGCGCGCGGCGGCGAGGTCGGCCGGTTCGACCACCACCGGGATGGCCTCAAGCCCCATGGCCCCAGCCCGCCAGCAGCGCCCGCACCCGGTCGCAGGCCGCATCCACCGCCGCCTGTACTGGGGCGGTGAGCGCCTCGCCCCAGTCCACCACCGCCGGCTGGATGGCCACCAGGGCGCGCGAGGCCGGCCAATCACCCGTCAGCCGCGCCTGCGCCATGAGGTCGGCGAGCCCCAGCTCGTGTACACTGGCTGGATGCCGAACACCGATGAAGCGGTCCATCGCCTCGCCTTCGAACACCTGCACCGTGCCTGGCGGCGCGCGCATCTGCGCGGCGTCGATCACCACCAGTGCACCCACCCCGTGCAGCCTGGCGTTCAGGGCGAACGAGGCGGTGCCGGCGTCCAGATACTCCACACCGGGCCAGGGCTTCTTCTGCAGGGCCTGCACCACCCGCACCCCCACGCCGTCGTCGCGCATGAGGAGGTTGCCAATGCCTAGCACCAAGGCGCGCGGTCGTCCACCGCCATCGACCTCGCTGCGGCCGTCAGGCCGGACGGTGCGCATCCGGCACCGACCCCTCTGCCGCATCAGACGTAGAACTTCGCCGCCCGCCGGCGCCCCGGTTTCTTCTTCTGCGTGACCACCCCCTTGACCACGTCCTCCACGCGGTCGATGGGGATGTTCGGGTAGAGCGGATTCAAGGGTTTCAACATCCAGCCCTCGGCGTGTCTGACCAGCTGCCGAAAGATGTAGCGCTCGTTCTCATCCTCCACCCAGGCGAGATAGGCGATGACGAAGGAGCCGTCGCGGGCAAGGCCTTCCGGCTCCACGACGATGATCTCGCCATGCTCGAACTCCGGCGCCATGGAGTCGCCCAGCACCATGAGGGCATAGGGCTCGCCGCCGGCACAGGCGCTCGCGGTGAGGTCGCGTTCGATCGCCTCGCGCGTGGGCGCGATGCGCACGGGGATGTCGATGGGTTTGCCTCGGGGTTTGTCTTCGTTCATGGCTAGCGGCCTCGCAGGAAGAAACGGTCGAGATCGGTCAGTGTCCATTGGAACCAGGTCGGCCGGCCGTGGTTGCATTGCTCGCCGCGCGCGCAGGCCTCCAGCTCGCGCAGCAGGGCGTTCATCTCCGGCAAGGTGAGCCGGCGATTGGCGCGCACCGCGCCATGACAGGCCAGACTGGCGAGCAAGGCATTGCGGCTCGTCGCTAGGGCACGGCTGCCGCCGACTTCGTCCAGCTCGCGCAGCACCTGGCGGGCGAGCGCCTCGGCATCGGCCTGTCCAAGCAAGGCAGGCAGGGCGCGTACCGCCAGGTGCGTGGGCGAGACCTGCTTTAGCTCCAGCCCCAACGCCTGCAAGGCCGCGGCATGCGCCTCGGCAGTGGCCAGCTCGCGCGCGCTGGCCGCGAACACCACTGGGATGAGCAGCGGCTGCACCTCCAGCGCCCCCTGGTCGTGGGCCTGTTTGAGCCGTTCGTAGAGGATGCGTTCGTGCGCCGCGTGCATGTCCACCACCACCAGCCCCTGCGCGTTCTCGGCCAGGATGTAGATGCCGGCGAGC
>JANWZL010000062.1 GCA_025054655.1 Thiobacillaceae bacterium
CCGGCGCAGTTCATCCCCGCCGTCGAGAAGGGGGTCAGGCTGGCCATGCAGGCGGGGGTGGTGGCCGGCTTCCCGGTGCAGGACGTGCGCGTGACCGTCTACGACGGCAAGACCCACCCGGTCGACGGCAAGGAGGTCGCCTTCGTCGCGGCCGGCAAGAAGGCCATGCAAGCGGCGATGCAGCAGGCTCGTCCCATCGTGTTGGAGCCCATCGTCCGGCTGGAGATCACCCTGCCCGAGGAGTGCTTCGGCGACGTCAGCGGCGAGCTGTCCGGCCGGCGCGGGCAGATCACCGGCAGCGACGCCGGCCGTGGGGGGATGCTGAACCTGCAGGCGCTCGCCCCCCTAGCCGAACTGACCGACTTCCAGGCCCGGCTCAAGGCCCTGACCGGCGGCCGCGGTGCCTATACCCTGGAGCTGGCCGACTATCAGCCGGTGCCGCCACAGGTGCAGCAGCAGCTCGCGGCCCAGTTCAGGCCCACGGCCGAAGAGGAGTAGGCGGTGCTGTGGCGGTCAGCCCCGGCCGCCCCATCCGCTGCCGGCCGTGCGGCCGCCACGGTTTGGTCTATAGTGAAGATGCGTCCCGCTCATGGCGGATGGTGCGAGAGGAGGCGGATATGATACCCCGGACCTACAATCTCATGATTCACGTCGATGACGACCTGCCGGGCGACGAGATGGCCACACTGGCCGACGGTCTGCTCGGCCACCGCTGCGTGCTCGACGCCTGTGTCTCGGCATCGGCACCGCATCTGATCATGGTGCGTTACAACGCCGACTGCGCCCCCGCCCGTGCCATCCTGAACGAGGTCCGGCAACGGGGGGTACAGGCCGAACTGGTCGGGTTCTGAATCGGCCATACCTCAGCCGGCATCGATCAACTCCAGGGCGTTGCCGTCGGGGTCACGCACGAACAGCGCGCGCCGGCCGGAGCGGCTCAGGGTGTAGGGTATGCCCTGACGTTCAAGACGCTGCCGTAAGTCTTCCCAGCCCTCCACGGCGAGGGCGATGTGCCGATCGCGTCCCCCATGTGCCGGCCGCCCTTCGCAGGGGTCGGGGTTGGGCAGGGCGAGCAGGTGCAACTGGGTCTCCCCGAGCTCGTACCACACCCCCGCGAAGCCCAGGTCGGGGCGCTCGGGGCTGGGGGCGAGCCCCAGCAGTCCTTCGTAAAAGGCACGCGCACGCGCCAGATCCGACACCAGCAGGGAGGCATGCAGCAGCCGGGTGATACGCATCATGGCTCAAGTCCCCTGCGGCTGGCGCATGCGACCGGAGAGCAGGCTCGCCGCCACGATCATGGCCCCGCCCAGCCATTCGCGCGCGCCCATCGTCTCGCCGGCCAGCCACCAGCTGGACAGCCCCGCTGCCACCAGCTCGGTGAGCAGGATGACGATGGCCTGCATGGCCGGGGTGTGGGCCAGGCCGTATTGCACTGCCAGTGTGGCCAGGACCAGGGCCACCCCCACCGCCGCTGTGAGCCCCCACACTGTGCCGACGAAGGCGGCGGGGTCCGGTGCCGACCCGCCGGCGAGCGGCAGCATCGCCCCCGCCACCGCCAGCACCCCGGCATAGACCCACAGGCTGCGGGTGCCGGCGGGCACCTCACCCAGGCGGCGCGAGAGCACATTGGCCAACGCAAAACCCATGCCGGCCGTAAGCCCATACCATTCCGCCGCATTGGCCGGCAGGGGCAGCCGCCCGTCGCCCGGATAGAGCATGGTCATCGCCCCGGCGAGCGACAACCCGATCACCCCATAACCCAGCAGATGCGGCCGCTCGTCCAGTAGCACGCGGGCGAAGATCACCGTCCACAGGGGCGCGAGATAGAACAACAACATCACGCGCATGACCTCGCCCTCGAGCACGGCCAGGACATAGGCCAGGTTGGTCCAGCCCGAGGCCAGTGCCACCGCCAGCAACCCGCGCCAGCGGCCGCTGTGCTGCAGCGCCTGCCCCGCGTGCAGGGGCAGCGACAGGGCGAGCGCCACCGCGTAGGTCAGCACCGTCGCCCACACCCCGCTGATGCCGGCTGTCTCCAGCAGCCGATAGGGATACCAGATCACCCCCCAAGTGAAGGCGGCCAACAACAGCGCCCCCGCCGGCAGGGCCGGGTGCGGGACCGCGACCTGCGAGCGGCTGCGCATATAATGCTCGTTCCTTTGCATCGACACGCTCACCCGTGAACCCGCGTCTAGCCCAACTGCAACCCTACCCCTTCCAGCGACTGCGGCAGCTGTTGGCCGGTGTGGACCCCGATCCCGCCCTCGCCCCCATAGACCTGTCCATCGGCGAACCCAGGCACCCGACGCCCGAGTTCATCCGCACGGCCCTCACCCAGGCCCTGGAAGGGCTGGCGCATTATCCCACGACCCAGGGTGGCCCGACCCTGCGCGCCGCCATCGCCGACTGGATCGAGCGGCGCCACGGGGTGCGGCTTGACCCGGACAGCCAGGTGCTGCCGGTCAACGGCAGCCGCGAGGCCCTGTTCGCCTTCGCCCAGGTGGCGGTGGACCCCACGCGCCATCACAAGATGGTGCTCGCCCCCAACCCCTTCTACCAGATCTACGAGGGGGCGGCCATCCTCGCCGGGGCCAAACCCTATTTCCTCAACACCCTGCCGCAGAACGGCTACCGCATGGCGTTGGACAGCGTGCCCGAGGAGGTATGGGAGTGGTGCCAACTGATCTACGTCTGCTCGCCCGGCAATCCCACCGGCCGCGTGCTCACGCTCGCGGAATGGGCCGAGCTGTTCGAGCTGGCCGAGCGGTACGACTTCGTCATCGCCGCCGACGAATGTTACTCGGAGCTGTATTTCGACGAGGCCAGCCCACCGCTGGGGGCACTAGCCGCCGCGCGCGCGCTGGGGCGCGACTTCACCCGGCTGGCCGTGTTCAACAGCCTGTCCAAGCGTTCCAGTGTGCCGGGCCTGCGTTCGGGCTTCGTCGCCGGCGATGCCGGCCTGATGCAGAAGTTCCTGCTCTACCGCACCTACCACGGCAGCGCCATGAACCCTGCGGTGCAGGCGGCATCCGCCGCCGCCTGGGGCGAGGAGGCGCACGTGCGCGACAACCGCGCCCTGTACCGGCAGAAATTCGCCCAGGTAGTCCCCATCCTGCGCGAGGTGTTAGAGTTCACCCCCCCCGAGGCCGGCTTCTACCTGTGGGTGCGCGTGCCGATCGACGATGCCGAATTCGCCCGCGAACTGTACCGCCAGCAGCACGTGACGGTGCTGCCCGGCAGCTTCCTCGCCCGCGAGGCGCGCGGGGTCAACCCGGGACGCGGCTTCGTGCGCATCGCCTTGGTCGACACCCCGCCCCGGTGTGTGGAGGCGGCACAGCGGATCGCCGCCTTCGTGCGCACGCTGTGACCGCACAGGAACCCCACCCCGCCGGCGATGGTCCACGCAACTGTATCCCCGCCTTGCACAGCGTGAACATGCCCAAGCTGTCTTTCGCCTTCGCCTTCGGTCTGCTCACCCTGACCGCCCAGGCCGACCCCATCCGGGCTCAGGCCGCCCTGGCCGACATCCTACGCCAGGAACGGGTCGCCAACGTCAGCTACCGGGTGCACGACGACGGCGTGGTCACCATCGTCTTCAGCGCCCGCATGTTGGAGGAGGATTACCACCGGGTGGTCACACGCCTTAACACACATCCCGACATCCCCGGGGTGATCGCCGTGCGCGACACCGACAGCTTTTGCCGGCCTTGAGGCGACGGCCGGCCAACACCCTGGTCATACGGGTCTGACTGAGCTTCAGACCGTTTTATCAGCGTCGGGAGGACTACAGGTCGCCGTTTTACTGGTGGGCAGCGCAGGGTTCGAACCTGCGACCCCCGCCGTGTGAAGGCGGTGCTCTACCGCTGAGCTAGCTGCCCGCGAGGAGGGTGGTGCGCGCCAGTACGGGCGCGAAGACGCGCATTCTAACCGGGGTGCGGGCCGCCGGTCAAAGATTTTTTCCGCGGCCGCTTCCCGTAAAATGCGCCCTTTCCCTCCCCTGGCCCAAGCGCTATGGTCCGCACCCGTTTCGCCCCCTCGCCCACCGGCTACCTGCACATCGGCGGCGCCCGCACGGCCCTGTATTCCTGGGCCTTTGCCCGCAAACACGGTGGCCAATTCATCTTGCGCATCGAGGACACCGATCAGGAGCGTTCCACCCTGGAGTCGGAACGGGCCATCCTGGAGGGTCTGGCCTGGTTGGGCCTGACCTGGGATGAGGGGCCCTACTACCAGATGCAGCGGCTGGAGCGTTACCAGGCCGTAGCGCGCCAGCTCATCGACGCCGGTTTGGCCTATTACTGCTACGCCAGCAAAGAGGAGCTGGAGACGCTGCGCGAACAGCAGCGCGCGCGGGGCGAGAAACCCCGCTACGACGGGCGCTGGCGTCCCGAGCCGGGCAAGCGGCTGCCCGAACCGCCGCCCGGCGTGCGGCCGGTGGTGCGTTTCCGCAACCCCAGCGAGGGCGAGGTGAGCTTTCACGACCTCATCAAGGGCCCGATCACCGTGGCGAACAGCGAGTTGGATGACCTGGTGATTTTGCGCGCCGACGGGGTGCCCACCTACAACTTCGGCGTGGTGGTGGACGACTGGGACATGGGTATCACCCACGTCATCCGCGGCGACGACCACGTCAACAACACCCCACGCCAGATCAACATCCTCAAGGCCCTGGGGGCGCCCATCCCGCAGTATGCGCACGTGCCCATGATCCTGGGACACGACGGCGAGCGCCTGTCCAAACGGCACGGGGCGGTGTCGGTGCTGCAGTACCGCGACGCCGGCTATCTGCCCGAGGCCCTGCTCAATTACCTCGCCCGCTTGGGTTGGGGGCATGGTGACGCGGAGAAATTCAGCCTGGACGAGTTCGTGCGCTGGTTCGACCTCAAGGACGTCAGCCATGCCCCCGCCCGTTTCGACGCGGCCAAGCTCACCTGGCTCAACCAACAGTATCTCAGGGAGGCGACGGACGAGCGGCTGGCGGGGCTCATCCTGCCCTATCTCGCCCGGCAGGGCATCCACACGGAACGGGGGCCGGAGCTGGCCGCGGTGGTCGCCCTGCTCAAGGAGCGGGTGTCCACCCTGGAGGAGCTGGCCGACGCCGCCCACATCTTCTACCGCCAAGTCCTACCTACACCCGAGCAGCTGCGCGCCAAGTTGGAGCCGGCCGCCCTGCCTGCCCTCGCCGACCTGCGCGCGGGACTGGCCACGGTACCCTGGCAGCGCGCGGCACTCGATGCGCTCATCCGCGACACCGCGCAGGCGCACGGGCTCAAGCTGGGGCAGCTCGGTATCCCGCTGCGGCTGCTGCTGTTCGGTAGCACGCAGACCCCTTCGCTGGACCTGACCCTGGAGCGGCTGGGACGAGACGAGACCCTACGCCGGCTTCAGGCCGCCTGGCCTCTACTACAGACGTCGATAGGTTAGAATGGTAAGTTTCGTTCTTGCTTAGTACGACTCACTGACATGCCCACACGCCCAACCAATGCCGGTAGCCACCGCATGAAGCTGATCGCCTCGCTGACCAGCCCCTTCGCCCGCAAGGTGCGGGTGGTCGCGGCCGAGAAACACATCGATTACGAGCTGGTGGTGGACATCCCCTGGGACGAGGACACCCGTGTGCCACAGTACAACCCGCTGGGCAAGGTGCCGGTCTGGGTACTGGAGGACGGCAAGACCCTGTTCGACTCGCGCGTAATCGTCGAATACCTCGACAGTATCAGCCCCGTGGGTCACGTCCTGCCGCGCGAGCCGCGCCCGCGCATCATGGTCAAGCGCTGGGAGGCCCTGGCCGACGGGTTGTGTGAGGCGGCGGCGACCGTGTTCCAGGAGCGCAAGCGCCCGCCGCAGCAGCAGAGCGCGGAGTGGATCGCACGCCAGATGCGCAAGGTCGACGCCGCCCTCACGGCGATGAGCGAGGACCTGGGCGAGCAGGAATGGTGTACGGGCGAGTTCTTCAACCTGTCCGACATCGCCACCGGTTGTGCCCTGGGCTATCTGGACCTACGCTTTCCCGAGCTGGACTGGCGCAGCCGCCATCCCAACCTGGCCGCCCTGCACGAGCGCCTGCTCGCGCGACCGTCGTTCCGCGACACCCTTCCCCCCGCCGCCTGATCCGTCGCGGCTCGGGTCCGCGGGCGGCAGACCGCGGCCTGCCTACAGCAACCCGTCCTTCGACAGCCCCTTGCGCCGCAGGATGCGGCGCAGCGTGTGCAGGGCCTCGATCTGGATCTGACGCACGCGCTCGCGTGTGACCCCGAGGTGATCGGCCAGGTCCTCCAGCGTGGCCACGTCCTGGCCGTTCAACCCGAAGCGTCGCTCGATCACCCAGCGGTGCTTTTCCGGCAGCTCCTCCAGCCACTCGTGCACATAGTGTTCGACCTCGGCCGCTTGCAGCACCTCCTCGGGCAGCTCGGAATTCTCGTCGGCGATCGCCTCGCCGATGGATAGCGAGGGGTCGATCTCCAGCGGCGCGTCGAGCGAGGCCACGCGGTCGTTGAGCTGCAGCACGCGGCGCACCTCCTCCACCGGGCGTCCGGTCAGGTGGGCGATCTCCTCCGGGCCGGCATCGACCACCCCGTGCATCTCCAGATGGCGCTGGGCGCGCAAGAAGAGGTTGAGCTCCTTGATCACGTGCACCGGCAGGCGGATGGTGCGCGACTGGTTCATGATGGCCCGCTCGATGTTCTGCCGGATCCACCAGGTGGCGTAGGTGGAGAAGCGGAAGCCCCGCTCCGGGTCGAACTTGTCCAGGGCGTGCATGAGCCCCAGGTTGCCCTCCTCAATCAGGTCCAGCAGCGACAGCCCCCGGTTGACGTAGTGCTTAGCGATGTTGACCACCAGGCGCAGGTTGTGCTGGATCATCTGCTGGCGGGCCTCGAAATCGCCCTGCCGCATGCGTTGCGACAGCTCTTTTTCCTGCTCGGGGGTGAGCAGGCTCTCGCGACCGATCTCGTTCAGGTAGAGCTGGGTGACGTCGTGCAGCTCGTCGAAGTCGTACTCGGCCTCGGTCGGTGCCGGGGCGATCCCTTCCTCCGCCGGCTCTTCCAGCGCGGGCTCCAGTTCGGGTTCGAGTTCGTCGTCTTCCACGCGCGCCTCCTCATCAACCTGGCAGCGACTGACTCGTATCGACCGTTCTGCCATTCGTGCGAACCTCAGCGAGCTCGTGCGGCCCAGCCGCCATCGGACGGGGTGGACCGAAAACCGTACCTGCCCTTGCCGCTGCAGGGGGTGAGTTTAACGCAGCCGTACACCCCGTGTCCGGTATATACCACGGTCCTGTTTGCGACTGCCAGCGTGCTTCGAAGCGGGACTGCACCCGCCCCGGTCCGCGATCACCCCTCTGCACCTCTGGATCCTGGCAGCCTGCGGCGGCAGCTCAAGCCACACCGCTGACCAAGGGCACGAAGCGCACGCTCTCTAGCGTCTGTTCGACCGGTCCGGCCTCACCCCGTTCCACCAGGGTGAGCCGCTGTTCCTCGCCCTGCCCCACCGGGGCGATCAAGCGCCCGCCAGGCTTGAGCTGAGCGATCAATTCGGGCGGTATGAAGGGCATGGCGGCAGCGACGATGATGGCGTCATAGGGTGCGGCGCGCGGATAGCCGCGGCTGCCGTCGGCCACCTTGATCAGTACGTTGCGGATGCGCAGACGGTCCAGGTTTTGCCGGGCCATGCCCACCAGCTTGGCGATGCGCTCCAGGCTGACGACCTTCTTCGCCAGGCGGGATAGCACCGCCGCCTGATAGCCGCAGCCGCCGCCGATCTCCAGCACCGTGTCGAGCATACGCCCGTTCACGGCCAGCTCGCAGCTGCGCGCCACGGTATAGGGGCTGGAGATGGTCTGCCCCTCGCCGATGGGCAGTGGGGTGTCCTCGTAGGCACGGGTTTGCAGACCCTCCTGCACGAACAGATGGCGCGGGATCTCGTTCATGGCGGCGAGCACCATGGCGTCTTTGATCCCCTCCTGGCGCAAACGTTCGACCATGCGCGCACGGGTGCGCTGCGAGGTCATGCCGATGCCGTCGAGCGGCCTCATGCCGTGAGCCAGTCCTCGATCAGACCCATCTGCGGGTAGCGGGTGAGGTCGATCTGCAGCGGGGTGATGGAGATACGGTTGTTAGCCACGGCGTGGAAATCGGTACCGGGACCGGCATCGGCCGCCTCACCGGCCGCGCCCACCCAATACATCACCTGGTTCCTCGGGTTGACGGTCTTGACCACGTCCTGCGCCTTGTGCCGGCGGCCCAGACGGGTGACCTCCACCCCGGCGATGGCCTGCGGCGGCACGTCAGGCACGTTGATATTGAGCAGCAGGGATTCGCGGATCGGCCGCTCGGCAAAACGGCGCACCAAGTCCGCGACGAAATCGGCCGCGGTCTGGAAGTGCTCCTCTTGCACGTTGGCCAGCGACACCGCCAGCGAGGGGATACCGAGCAGAAAGCCCTCGGTCGCCGCCGCCACGGTGCCCGAATAGATGGTGTCGTCGCCCATGTTGGCGCCGTGGTTGATACCGGAGATGACCATGTCCGGCAGCTGCGGCAGCAGCCCTGTCACGGCGATGTGCACGCAGTCGGTGGGGGTGCCGTTGACGTGGAAGAAACCGTTGGGCGAGCGCCGCACGCTGAGCGGACGATCCAGCGTGAGCGAGTTGCTCGCCCCGCTGCGGTCGCGCTCCGGCGCGACCACAGTCACCTCGTGCCCCTGCGCGGTCAAGGTGGTGGCCAGAGTGGCAAGACCCGGCGCGAAGTAGCCGTCGTCGTTGCTGAGCAGGATCCGCATCGGCCGCGAGGGAAATCGAGATTGTGTGGTCGGGGCGAGAAGATTCGAACTTCCGACCCCCTGCACCCCATGCAGGTGCGCTACCAGGCTGCGCTACGCCCCGACAAGCCACGCATTATAGCGCTGGGCCGGGGGACGGTAAACACCGCGGTGCTCAGCGCGGGTGGGGCAGCCGCTCCATGAGATAGCACAAGCAGTCCTGGCGGATGATCTCGACCTCGGTGGTGAGCATGGCCGGCATCAGCCGGCGGCGCAGCCGTACCTGACCATCCCTGCAGTCGATGAGCTGGCGGCTGACGTCGGCGCCGGTCTCATCGGTGACCTCGACCGGACAGCCCAGCCCCCGCCGCAGCCGCGCCAGCACGCTGCCGGCGGGCAATTCGCGGAAATTGAGGGCATCCAGATCGGGCGGGAAGACGAGGTCAGCGCCCTCACCATCGAAGCCGATGCTCACATGTTCGGGCACCCGCACGGTGGCCACGGTGTGATACAGGTCGAGGTCGTGCGCCGCCACCGGGTGGGCGGGGATGTCGGCCAGGTGCAGGCAGGCCTCGATATAGTCGGCGGCGTGTTCCACCCCCCCGGCCTGGCCAGGCCGGCCGCATTCGACCGTGACGGCCGGGCACAGAGGGGCGAAGGCGGCCGACTGCACCCCCAAGGGGCGCAGGAAGTAGACGACGATGCGTGAGAACAGGGTGGCCAGCTGCAGGAAGCGCGGCTGCAGACGGTTCACGCAGGCATAGTGTGGATTGCGGCCGGTGTTGTTGTGGATGTCCACGCTGGCGAAGACACGTCGCGCCGCCATCGCCTCGGTCACCGTGCGCATGAGTGCGGCCTCGGGCAGGTCGCTGAGCGGTGTGCCGGGCCAGACGCGGTTATAGTCCACTTGGGCGTCGAGCCGGCGCACACCCAGGCGCGCCGCCTGCACGTTACCGATGAACAGCGACAGCGCACGCGGCAGGCCCTGCGGGCGCGGCCGGGCGAGGACGCGGCGCACCGCCTCCCAGCCGGTGTCCTCGTTGCCGTGCAGCAGCACCGACACGAACAACGGCTGTGGCCGGCGGCCGGGCAGATGGATGAGGCTGGGGCCGGGCAGCACCTCGTGCAGCCGGCGGGCCTCGCGCTCGATGAGACCTGGCGGCAGTCCTTCGTACTCGCTCAACCGCATCATGCCCATTCGTGCACGGGCGCGCCGCTGCGCTGGTTTTCCAGATAGTCGGCCATCAAGGCGCAGGCGTCGTGGCCACATTGCGCCCAGCGTCTGAGCAACCACGCCGCACCCGTCTGCCCGCAGGACAGGCGCGCCTCGAGCAGCCCGAAGTAACGCTCGGCCTCCTGCTCGTGCGCCCCCAGCCGCAGCAGGCCCTCCCGCGCCAGGGGCAGCAGCTCGCCGAGCAATCGGCGTGCCGGCCGGGATACGCCATCGAGCCACACCAGCTCGGCCTCCAGGCCCAGGCGGGCAGCCAGGTAGAAATTGCGCCGTGCGGTGGTGAAGGCCAGGCGGGCCTCCGGCGGCGGCCACAGGTTGGCGAGGGCGTGCACCAGGCCGAAGTAGAAGGCTGCGTTGGCCATCATGTCGATGAGCGTGGGTCCGCTCGGCAGCACGCGCTGCTCGATGCGCACGTGCGGCTCGCCCGTGCGGTCGAAGCCGATCAGCGGGCGCACCCAGCGCCAGATGGCGCCGTTGTGCAGGCGCACGTGCGGGAAGCGCTCGTCCGGCTCGGCCAGGGATATAGGGAGCAGCACGGGGAAGACCGCCAGGTTCTCCGCAAACAGCTCCAGCAGGCTGGTTTGTACATAGCCCGAGCCGAACGACACCCGGCGCGCTTCGGTGTCTGACAGCCCCCCATAGCCGCCCAGCTCCACCGACTGCTCGAATAGCGGGATGCGCGTCTCCAGCCACAACCGACGGCCGAACAGCAGCGGCGAGTTGGCGGCCAGGGCGAGCAGCGGCGCGCAGCAGATCAGGCTGGCGTTGTAATAGCGCGCGCTGTCGCGCTCCGGTACCTGCAGGTGCAGCTGGAAAGAGGTGGTGGCAGCCTCCAGCATGACGTCGGCGCGCCCCAGGTCGATCGCCTCCTCACCCTCGATGTGGATGTGCAGCGGCTGCCCTGCGCGCTGGCGGATGACCTGCTCGTTCAGCGCCACATAGCGGTTCATAGGCGACATGGCGGCCAGCGTCAAGTCTGCTTCGCGCAGATTGGGCGGGATGCCGATGAAGGCGAGCTGTGCATCCATCGCGTGCGCCACCGCCTGGGCGCGCCGGCAGGTGCTGGCTAGCTCCGCCTCCATGGCCGTGAGCGCACCAGGTCCGATCAGCTGCGGCGTGCCGTTGAACTCAACGTTGAAGCGAGCCAGTTCCGGCACCACCATGGGGTCGGCCAGGCGCTCGAGGTAATCCTCGTTGATCGGGCAGGGCAGCCCCGCATGGTCGAGCAGCCAACCTTCCAGCTCGAACCCGGCCACTCGGCGCTCGTCGCGAAAACCGCCGCGGCGACCGAACTCAAGCAGACGCGCCGTCTCTTCCCGCAGCCGGCGGCTGAAGGTCGCGAAATCGGCCTCGGTGAAGGCGGTGCGGGCGATCTCCTGACCCATGGGCGTGGTCCGTGTACGTCCCGAAACAGGCTAGCACAAGCCAGCCGGCAGTGGACGTGGAGCACCCGGCGGTGGCTAACCCGCCGGTGTTCAAGCGCCTTTGCTGCCCGCGAGCAAGTCGAGGATGGCCTTGATTTCCCGTTTGACCTCGCCCAGGGTGATGGGTGCAGCTGGCGTCTCGCCACCCGTCTGGGCCTCCAGCATAAGGCGGTTGCGCGCGCCGCTGATGGTGAAACCCTCCTCGTAGAGCAGGTGGCGGATGCGGCGGATCAGCATCACCTCGTGGTGCTGGTAGTAGCGCCGGTTGCCCCGCCGTTTGACGGGACGTAACTGGGAGAACTCCTGTTCCCAATAGCGCAACACGTGCGGTTTCACCCCACACAGCTCGCTCACCTCGCCGATGGTGAAATAGCGTTTCGGCGGGATGGGCGGCAGCTCACTGCTGGGGCTGGGGCGCTGCTGCGACATGGGCCTGCTCCACCAGGGCCTTGAGCTTTTGGCTGGCGTGGAAGGTCACCACCCGGCGCGCGGAGATGGGCATCTCTTCGCCGGTCTTGGGGTTGCGCCCGGGTCGCTGGGGTTTGTCGCGCAGCTGGAAGTTGCCGAATCCCGACAGCTTCACGGTCTCGCCCCGCTCCAGGGCGGCGCGCACCTCCTCGAAGAAATAGTCCACCATCTCCTTGGCCTCGCGTTTGTTGAGACCGACCTTCTCGAACAGCAGGTTGGCGAGTTCGGCTTTGGTCAATGTGGACATGGTTAGCCTCAGGTCCGCAGCCGGGCGTCGAAGTGCCGCGTGAGAAAGTCGAGCACTTGAGCGACCGCCGCGTCGATCTCGGTATCCGTAAGTGTTTTCTCAGTATGTTGCAACAACATTCTGAAAGCAAGACTCTTTTTTCCGGGCTCCACGGCCTGACCCTGATACACGTCGAACAGCTCGAACTCCGTCACCAGGGCCGGCAGGGCGGCGCGCACGGCGGCGAGGATGGGACCGACCGGCAGGTCGGCGGCCACCACCACCGCCAGGTCGCGGCGCACCGCGGGGAAACGCGACAATCCGGCGTAGCGCGGCAGTGGGCGCTGTATGAGTGCCTGCGCCTGCAACTCGAACACCACCGGACTCGTGCCGAGATCATATTTCTGCGTCAGGCGCGGATGCAGGCTGCCCAGCCAGCCCACCTCGACCCCGTGCAGACGCAGACGGGCGCAGCGGCCCGGGTGCAGGGCGGGATGCGCGGCCGGGACGAACTCGGGACGCTGCGGCCAAAATAGCGCCTCGAGCTCGGCCTTGACGTCGTAGAAGTCCACCGTCCGGGCGCTCATCCCCCATTGCTCGGGCAGGGCCGCACCGTGCGCGAGCCCGCCCAGCCGCAGCGGCTGCGCCGCTGCATCGGTGCCGAGGAAGCAACGGCCCAGCTCGAACAGGCGCACGCGTTCCTGCCCGTGATTGAGGTTGTGACGCAGGGTGTGCACCAGTCCGGGCAGCAGGCTGGCGCGCATGACGTTCATGCTGCTGGCGATCGGGTTACGCAGGACGATCGGCTCTGTTTCATTTGTAAAATCATTATGTTGTTCAGAAGATATAAAGCTGTATGTTATGACTTCATGATAACCCATTGCCGACAAGTAAGCCTTCAGGTCGTCGAGCGGCCGCTCGGACTCGTGGGCCGGCAACATGTGCGAGACCGCCGACGGTGCCCTGGGCGGGATGCGTTCATAGCCATGCAGACGTGCCAGCTCCTCGATCAGGTCCACCTCGCGCACCAGATCGAAGCGCCAGCTCGGCACCTGCACCTGCCAGGGTGTCGCGCCGGTGTCCACCGCAAGCCCCAGGCGACCGAACAGCGCCAGCATGTGCGCCTCGGGCAGACTGATGCCCAGCAGCCGCTCGGCTCGCTGCGGGCGGAAGGCGATCGGCGGGCGCGCCCCCACGCCCGGCCCCGCCTCGACCACGGGCCCGGCCTCGCCGCCGCAGAGCTCCAGGATCAGACGGGTGGCCCGCTCCATTGCCCGGCGTGGCAGCTCGGGGTCCACCCCGCGCTCGAAACGCTGCGACGAGTCGGTGGCGAGCCCGTAGCGGCGAGCGCGGCCGGCCACCGCGGCAGGGGTGAAGTGGGCCGCCTCCAGGAACACGTCCCGTGTGCCCTCGCCCACGGCGCTGCCCGCACCGCCCATGATGCCGGCCAAGGCGAGCGGCCCGCCGTCGTCGGCGATGATCAAACAATCCGGGGCGAGGGCGATCTCCTCGCCGTTGAGCAGATGCAGACGCTCGCCGGCCTGCGCCCAGCGCACCCGTACGGGGCCGGCAAGCCGTCCCAGGTCGAAGGCGTGCATGGGCTGACCCAGCTCCAGCAGGACGTAGTTGGTTACGTCCACCACCGGATGGATGCATCTGACACCGCTGCGGGCGAGCCGCTCGGCCATCCACGCCGGCGTGCGCGCAGCCGCATCGAGGCCGCGGATCACCCGGCCGCAGTAGCGCGGACAAGCCTCCGCCGCCAGCACGTCAACCGGGTGTCGCACCGGGCTCGCGGCGCTGACTTCGCTGCAGTCCACCGCCTGCAGCCTGGCCCCGGTGAGTGCCGCCACCTCGCGGGCGATGCCGGTCAGCGATAGGCAGTCGCCCCGGTTGGGGGTCAGCTTGAGGGTGACGATGCGGTCGTCGAGATGCAGATAGGCGCGCAGATCGACCCCGACCGGGGCGTCGTGCGGCAGCTCCAGGATGCCCTCCGCGGCCTCCGCCAGCCCCAGCTCGCGCGCCGAACACAGCATCCCGTGCGAGTCCACGCCGCGCACCTGCACGGGGCGGATCTCGATCCCACCGGGCAGCCGCGCCCCCACCAGGGCGCAGGCGGTCTTCAGCCCCGGCCGGGCGTTGGCCGCACCGCAGACGATGGCGAGCGGTTCCCCCTGCCCCACCCTGACCGTGCACAGCTGCAGGCGGTCGGCGTTGGGGTGGCGCCGTGCGGCGATGATCTCGGCCACCACCACCTGATCGAAGGGCGGGGCCACCGGGGCGATGGCCTCCAGTTCCAGCCCGGCCAGGGTGAGCCGCTCGCCGAGGGCCTCGATACCGAGATCGGTCTCGACCAGACTGCGCAGCCAGCGTTCGGAGAATTGCATGGTCTCGTCGTTGTTGCAGATCCCCGCGCAGCAGGCGCGGGGGCGTGTGGGGTTGAGCGGATTTTCAGGCGAATTGCCGCAGGAAACGCAGGTCGTTGTCGAAGAACAGCCTCAGGTCATCGACGCCGTAGCGCAGCATGGTCAGACGCTCCACCCCCAGGCCGAAGGCGAAGCCCTGCCAGACCTCGGCATCGATGCCCACATGGGCGAAGACGTTGGGGTGCACCATGCCGCAGCCCAGCACCTCCAGCCAGCCGGTGTGCGAGCACACCCGACAGCCGGCCCCGTTGCAGATGACGCAGCCGATGTCCATCTCGGCCGAGGGTTCGGTGAAGGGGAAGAAGGAGGCGCGGAAGCGCACAGGCAGGTCCTCGCGCTCGAAGAAACGGGCCATGAACTCGCTGAGCACCCCCTTGAGGTCGGCGAAGCTGATGTGCTCGTCCACCCACAACCCTTCCACCTGGTGGAACATGGGGGTGTGGGTCAGGTCCGAGTCGCAGCGATAGACCCGTCCGGGCGCGATGATCTTCAGCGGCGGGCGGTGCGCCTGCATGTAGCGCACCTGCACCGGTGAAGTGTGGGTGCGCAGCAGATGACCATCGGCGAGATAAAAGGTGTCGTGCATGGCCCGCGCCGGATGGTCGGCGGGGATGTTGAGCGCGGTGAAGTTGTGGAAGTCGGTCTCGATCTCCGGCCCCTCGGCCACCGCGAAGCCCAGCGAGGTGAACAACCGCTCGATGCGGCCGAGAGTGCGGCTGACCGGATGCAACCCGCCCCTGCCCTGACCCCGGCCGGGCAGAGTGACGTCGATGGCCTCCTGCCGCAGCTGCTGCTCGAGTGCCGCCGCCATCAACTGCTCGCGCCGCTGCCTGAGCAGCGCCTCGATCTCGTCCTTGACGGCGTTGAGCCGTGCCCCCGCCTGGCGGCGCGCCTCGGGTGGCAGGGCCGAGAGGGCCTTGAGCTGCCCGGTGAGCAGCCCGTTCTTGCCCACATAGCGCGCCTTGATCTGGTCTAACGCGGCAGGGCTCGTGGCTGCGGCGAAGTCCCGGCGGGCCGCAGCGAGGAGTTCTTCGGTGTTGTCCGGCAGCATCTTCGATCCGGGCCGTCGTCACCCCATGCGGGTGCCGACGAGGAGTACGCACGCGCAGGGGCGGCCGCGGCCGGCCTCCCCTGTCCATCGGGGGCTCTTCAGCCCCCCAGGCTGGCTTTGGCCTGCTGAGCCACCCTGGCGAAGGCCACCGGGTCTGCCACCGCCAGATCGGCGAGGACCTTGCGGTCGATGTCGATGGCGGCCTTTTTGAGGCCGTTCATGAACTGGCTGTAGTTCATGTCCAGGTCGAGCGCGCGCACCGCGGCGTTGATGCGCGCGATCCACAGCGCGCGGAACTCACGCTTGCGCTGACGCCGGTCGCGGTAGGCGTACTGGCCCGCCTTCATCACTGCTTCGTTGGCCACCCGGAAGACGTTCTTGCGCCGGCCGCGGTAGCCCTTGGCGGCGGCGATCACCTTTTTGTGCGCGGCGCGCGCGACGACCCCTCGTTTGACGCGTGGCATGGTTTCCCCTCCTTATGCGTACGGCAGCATGGCGCGCACGTGGGCGACGTCGCGCGCGTGCAGGGCGGTCATGCCGCGCAGGTTGCGCTTGCGCTTGGTGCTCTTCTTGGTCAGGATGTGGCGCAGGAAGGAATGCGTGCGCTTGATGCTGCCGCTGCCGCGCACGCGGAAGCGCTTGGCCGCTCCGCTCTTGGTCTTCATCTTGGGCATGGTCTGGCTCCTTTCTGCCATGCCGCCGGGTGGCCCCCACGGGGCGCTTGCCTTACCCTGCGGCACTTGTCGTGGCGCGGATTCCGAGGACCGCGCCTTGCCTCGTGGAGGCGGTGTCGAGACACCAACCTGTACTTTATACATTATCGCGACTTTCGTCGCTCCTACACGTCGCTCCTACACGTCGCTCCTACACGTCGCTCCTACACATCGCTCCTACTTCTTTTTTCTGGGGGCGAGGATCATCACCATCTGCCGGCCCTCCAGCTTGGGTTGCTGCTCCACCGTACCGTATTCGGCGAGGTCTTGTTCGATGCGCTGCAGCAGCTGCAACCCGAACTCCTGGTGCATCACCTCACGCCCGCGAAAACGCATGGTCACCTTCGCCTTGTCTCCATCGGTGAGGAAGCGGATCAGGTTTCTGAGCTTGACCTGATAATCCGCCTCATCGGTGCGGGGGCGGAATTTGATCTCCTTGACCTGGATCTGCTTCTGCTTGAGCCGCGCCTCGTGCTGCTTCTTCTGCTCCTGATACTTGTACTTGCCATAGTCCATGATCTTGCAGACCGGCGGCTGCGCCTGGGGGGCGATCTCCACCAGGTCCAGGTCAGCCTCCTCCGCCTTGAGCAGGGCCTCTCTGAGGCTGACGATGCCGATCTGCTGACCATCGACGCCGATCAAGCGGACCTGCGGCGCGTCGATCTCGCCGTTGATCCGCAACTCTTTGTCCAGTGCGATGCTGTATCCCCTTTCCTAAGGTCGCAAACGACGAGGAGCCGTGCGTTCAGCCGGCTCCTCCGGGCAACTCCGCCTGCAGACGTGCCATCAGTTCATCCAGACCCATCGCGCCCAGGTCCTCGCCGCCGCGCCTGCGCACGGCCACGGTACCTTGTGCGCGCTCCTTCTCACCGACGATGAGCTGGTAGGGCACCCGCTGCAGGGAATGTTCGCGGATTTTATAGGTGATCTTCTCGTTCCTCAAGTCGGTCTCGACCCGGAAACCACGATCTTTCAGGGACTGCGCCACCTCCTGTGCATAGGCTGCCTGCGCGTCGGTGATGTTCATCACCACCACCTGCACCGGTGCAAGCCACAGGGGAAAGTTGCCGGCGTAGTGTTCGATCAGGATGCCGATGAACCGCTCCATGGACCCCAGGATGGCGCGGTGCAGCATGACGGGCGGTCGGCGGCTGTTGTCCTCGGCCACGTATTCCGCCCCCAGGCGCTGCGGCAGGTTGAAGTCGAGCTGGATGGTACCCACCTGCCATAGCCGTCCGAGCGAGTCCTTCAGCGTGAACTCGATCTTAGGCCCGTAGAACGCCCCCTCACCCGGCTGCAGCTCATAGGTCAGGCCGTTTTGCGCCAACGCAGCCGCCAGCGCCGCCTCGGCGCGGTCCCAGGTCTCGTCCGAGCCCACCCGCTTTTCCGGCCGGGTGGACAGCTTCACCCGCACGTCCTGGAAGCCGAAATCGGCATACACCTCCTGCAGCATGCGGATGAAGGCCGCCACCTCGGACTGGATCTGCGCCTCGGTGCAGAAGATGTGCGCATCGTCCTGGGTGAAGGCGCGCACGCGCATCAACCCGTGCAGCGCACCCGAGGGCTCGTTGCGGTGGCAGGCGCCGAATTCGGCGATGCGCAGCGGCAGGTCGCGGTAAGAATGCAGCCCGTGCTTGAACAGTTCGACGTGGCCCGGACAGTTCATGGGTTTGACCGCGTAATCGCGGTTTTCCGAGGCGGTGGTGAACATGTGCTCGCGGTAGTTCTCCCAATGACCCGAGCGTTCCCACAGCGAGCGGTCCATGACCGTCGGGGTGCGCACCTCATGATAGCCGTGCTGGCGGAATTTGCGCCGCATGTACTGCTCGATCTGCTGCCACAGGATCCAGCCCTTGGGGTGCCAGAACACCATGCCCGGCGCCTCCTCCTGCAGGTGGAACAGATCGAGCTGCTTGCCGAGCTTGCGATGGTCGCGCCGCTCCGCCTCCTCCAGGCGGTGCAGATAGGCCTCCAGGTCCTCCTTACGCGCCCAGGCCGTGCCGTAGATGCGCTGCAGCATCTCGTTGCGGGAATCCCCACGCCAATAGGCGCCCGCCACCTTCATGAGCTTGAACACCTTGAGCCGGCCCGTGCTGGGCACGTGCGGCCCGCGGCACAGATCGACGAAATCGCCCTCGCGGTAGAGCGAGATGGTCTCGCCCGGCGGGATTTCACGGATGATCTCGGCCTTGTAATGTTCGCCAATGGATTCGAAGTAGCGGATGGCCTCGTCGCGCTCCCATTCCTCGCGTGTGACCGGCAGGTCGCGGCGCGCCAGCTCCTGCATGCGCCGCTCGATGGCCGCTAGGTCTTCCGGCGTGAAGGGGCGCTGGTAGGCAAAGTCATAATAGAAGCCGTCCTCGATCACCGGCCCTATGGTCACCTGCGCCTCGGGATAGAGCTCTTTGACCGCGTAGGCGAGCAGATGGGCGGTGGAGTGGCGGATCAGCTCCAGGCCCTCGGGGTCGCGGTCGGTGACGATGGCCAGGCTCGCGTCGCGGTCGATCACGTAGGAGGTGTCCACCAGCCGGCCATCGACCTTGCCAGCCAGGGCCGCGCGGGCGAGGCCGGGGCCTATGCTGGCGGCCACCTCGGCCACCGTCACCGGCCGGTCGAAGCTGCGCACGGAGCCGTCGGGCAGAGTGATCTGGGGCATGCGTAGAGGTCCTCGCAGGCACAAAAAAAGTGCGGGCGGGCCGCACTTTGCATCGGACGAACGCGCACGATCAGGCCGACCCGCGGGCGAGCGCCGGGCGATAAGTTCGGTCGTCAGTGGTCATGCTGCGCTCGAAAGATGGATTGGTAGGCGCGATTGGACTCGAACCAACGACCCCCACCATGTCAAGGTGATGCTCTAACCAGCTGAGCTACGCGCCTAACGAAGGGTAGATTATAGAGCTGGTGTCGGAGTCCAGGCAATGCCCAGGGTGTCACGAGGGCAAAACCCCGTCCCGGCCAGAAACGTAGGGTGGTGGTTCAAAGTCGGGCAACAGCCCAGCGTTGATGAGCTGCATACGTACCACCTGCTCGCTGACCTGGTAATGATGGCTGGCCTCGTCTATGGCGGACTCAGACAGGTCATCGTCAAGGAAGACCCTTAGCCCGTCGATGGGGCAGAGCAACTCGGCGGCGAAGGCGCGCTGGCGTTTTTGCCGTGTCGTGTACAGATCGGTCACTGGGCGCCATTCATTCGGCTGGGCAGCATAGGTGGCAAAGTCCCCCAACACGCGGGCATATTCGAAGCGGCGACCGTAACGATGGCGTTTGCGCGGGATGAAAACCCACCCTCTCCCCCGATCATTCGTATGTGGCCGGACCACACTGACGGGACGATCGACCTGCATCACCATATCAGGCCATGACGGGCCGACTACGCCCAAGAGTGCGTCCAGATCGCGATCCTTGATGCACTCCTCGGGCTTGGCCAGCCTCTCACGCACCCGCCGAGCTGCGAGCACGCCCTGCTGCCAGGGGCGAACATCCGAAGAAACCTCGACGAAGGGCACCTCGGGCGAGATGCTGACACCCGCATCTGTGGCCAAACGTTGTAATCCATCGATATCGTTGCGCCCCTCAGTCCCACAGACCGGGGCCAGTTCTGCCATTGCCGCCTCCCCGATTTTCTGTTCGATCGACACCACGTTTTTGAGCAGCTCTGGTGGACAACCCTCGGGGTCATACCCAAGACGCGCCTCGATGCGACGGACCGAGGCCTGTGTACGGTCGGCCCGGTCCGCGCATACGATGCGCCACAACTCGGCGAGGTCCGTCTGCTCATGTCCCAAGGCCGACAATCGGGCGAGGACGGTTTCGACGAAGGCCTCGATGCCGTGCTCGAACGCACTCAGGGGCACGGCCTGCGGTGCGGCAAGCCCTTGCAGATAGCGCACCGACTGGCCCGGCGCGTCCATTGCCACGGCCCAGACCTGCACCTCATCACCGGCAGCCGCGAACACGATCCTGGGCCATACGTAGCCCCGACCAGCGGCGCCCAACTCGTGCGCCAGCCGCCAGTCCAACGAGGGCTGCCGCGATGCAGGCAAGGGCTCATACAGCAGACGCCACCAGTTGGCAGCAACCCATAAGGCCAAAGGATAGGCCGACACCAGGACACGCTCGCGCACGGTGTGGGACCAGATGTCCTGGTTACGGGTCAAACAGGCCCCCCCGACGCTGAGCTCTAGCCAGCCGCTCGTCTCGCGCTCGAGCACATCCCTACTGCCTGTGGTCAGCCACTCGCAGATCTCCCAGCGCAAACGAGGAGATGAAAGAGCACAATCCGCGGCCGCACCGCTTGCTCGGGTCATCAACCCCAATGCGTGCATGGCGACTTCACCCCTTGGACTGCCATCGCTTGAGCACCTCCGCAGCGAGCGGGTCGCTCTCGGGCATGGGATAGCCGTGATAGATGCCCTGTTCGCTGTTTTCCAACTGGGCTTCGAGTGGGGTGCCGTTGTCGGCGACCGCCCACACGTTCTGTGGCCAGCCGTTGACCGTGCGCTCGCTCACCAGACCACGGCGCATACCTTCCTTGAGCAGACGTTGTGCCTCGCGGCGCGTGAACACCTGGGCCACGTCGCACAGCGACTTCGCTGGCCGCGGTGCAGCTGGTGGCGTAAGGCCGAAATCGCCTGGATCGCGCTTGTGCTCTGGGTTGCCCCCGTAACACGCGCGTTCTACCAACGGCTGCAATTGGGCGAGCGCCTGTGGGGTCGCCTGTCGCAACCGGCGTTTAGGGTTGAATTGGTCGTATCGGCGCTGCATACCGCCATTCTAGCAACCCCAGGTCAGGCTGCGCTCACCCTCGGCGTCGGCCTATACGCCCCGCAAGGCCCGCCGCCGGCCGCGCTCGACGTTGACCCCGGCGAGCAGGATCAGGCCGACCACGAAGTACACCGCCAGGCTCAGCATGGCCGGGCGATGTGCGCCGCCGCTTGCCCACACGGCCAGGCCATAGGTCACCGGCCCCAGGATGGAGGCGAGCTTGACCGCCAGGCCCCATAGGCCGAAGAACTCTGCCCGGTGTGCCGCGGGGCTGAGATAACCGACCAGGGCACGGGCGGCCGACTGGGCCGCCCCCAGACACAGGCCGGCGACGTTGGCCGCGAGCCAGAACAGCGCCGGGGTGACGGCCAGCCAGGCGAGTACCACCGTGAGCAGCCAGCCCCACAGGATGAGGAACAGGGTGCGCCGATGGCCCAGGCGGTCCTGCACGTGACCGAACAGCAGCGCCCCCACCGCGGCGGTGACGTTGACCACCAGGATCAGCTCGAGGCTCGCGCGGGTGTCGAAGCCCATGGCCTGCTGGGCGTAGACGGCGGCGAGCGCGATCACCGCCTGGATGCCGGCCTGATAGAAGACGATGCAGATCAGGAAACGGAACAGGTCGGGGTAGGTCCCGGCGTGACGCAGGGTGTCGAGTACCCGCGCATAGGCCGCACGACAGCCGGGCTGGGCGGTCTGCGGGCGCGAGCGTTCGCGCAGGAAGACGAAGGTGGGCAGCACCGCCAGGGCGAACACCGCCGCCGTGATGAGCAGGGTCACGGGCACGTAGGCCTCGGCGGGGCGGCCCTGCGCTTGGGCGTGGATCACATAGGCCAGACAAAGCCCCAGGGTAAGCAGCCCGCCCACATAGCCCAACGCCCAGCCCAGCCCGGACAGCCGCCCGAGCGCCCGGCCGCGCGCCAGTTCCGGCAGGAAGGCGGCGATCAGGTTCTCACCGGTGCCGAAGAAGAAATTGCTGAGGATGACCAGCGCCACCGCCAGCCCCACCTCCCCCGGTCCCGCCAGCGTGAGCGCGGCCGTGCCCACCACACAGCCGGCGGTGGAGACGGCCAGCAAACGCTTCTTGGTCGCCTTGAGGTCGGCATAGGCGCCGATGGCCGGCGCGGTCAGGATGATGAGCGCGTATGAGGCCGCCAGTGCCGCGCTCCAGGCCAGGCTTGCCCAGGGGGCATTACCCGCCACCGTGGCGACGAAATAGGCGTTGAACACGGCGGTGATCACCACCGTGGTGTAGCCCGAATTGGCGAAGTCGTACATGGCCCAGGCCCAGGCCTCGATGGGCCGGACGCCGGGGTTGAGGGTGTTGCGCACGCGAGCACCGGGTAGGCAAAGCGGTCCACGCCCCACGCCGGCAGCGGCGCAGAGGCGCGGTCATCATAACGCTATGCGGGCCGGTCCCGGCAACCGTAGGTTATGTGGCCGCCCGCACGGGGTGCGGCTAGTACTTAGGTATCATGCCGGCACCCTTGCCAGATGCACCCGCTGCGCGATAATAGCGCCGCCTGGCATTGCCCAGGCACCAAAGGAGGAGAATGACCATGCAAAGAGTGCTCACCACGGCCGCCTTGCTCGCGGCGGCCCTGCCCGCCTGGGCCAATCAGCCCGCGAACCCGACCGAGATGACCGAGGCGGCACGCGCCATGGCCGGGCAGATGATCAGACAACTGGGGGGTGAGCTGCAAAAGCAGCTGGCCGCCGGAGGACCCGAGGCCGCCATCAGCGTATGCAAGGACAAGGCCCCGGCCATCGCCGGCGAGCTGTCGCGCACGAGCGGATGGCGGGTGACCCGCGTGAGCCTCAAGGTGCGCAACCCCCTGCTCGGCAGCCCGGACGAATGGGAACAGGGGGCGCTGAAGATCCTGGAGCGCAGACTGGCCGCCGGTGAAAAGCCGGAGACCCTGGAGTTCGCCCAGATCGTCGATGAGCCCAACGGCAAGGTCTTCCGCTACATGCGCGGGTTGGTGACCGCCCCCCTGTGCCTGTCGTGCCACGGGGCACCGGAGTCCATCCCCGATGCGGTCAAGGCCAGGCTCACGACCGAATATCCCCACGACAAGGCCACGGGGTATGGCGCGGGCATGCTGCGCGGCGGCGTCTCCATCAAGCGGCCGCTGTGATCGGCCACCGGCAACAGGCCCACAGGCACGCCCCGGCCGGGGCGCGCCGCCTCAGACCACCGCCACGCTGATCTTGCGCGGCTGCAAGTGCTCCGCCTTGGGGATGCGCAGCTTCAGCACACCATGGCGGAACTCGGCCGCGATCTTGTCGCTGTCGAGCTCCTTCGACAGGGTGAAGGTACGCCGATAGCGCGGCAGGTTGACCTCGGCATGCAAGGGCTCCATCCCCTCGGGCAGGGTCAGATCCACCACGCCCTCCAGGGTCAGGGTATCGCCCTCCACGCGCACATCGAGCTTGTCCTTCGGCACGCCCGGCATGTCGGCATAGAGGGTGATGCCGCCGACATCCTCGATCACGTCCACGGGCGGGCGCAGGGCGGCCTCGTCTTGGGGGGTGGCCTCGCGTTTGACGACTTGATCGCTCATGGTGTTATCTCCTTTACTGGATGGCGATGCGGCGGGGTTGGGCGGCCTCGCGGCGGGCCACGCTCACGTGTAGCACCCCGTCGCGGTAGGTGGCAGTGACGGCATTGGGGTCGATGTCGTCGGGCAGGCTCACCACCCTGCGGAAGCGACCGGCGAACCGCTCGTCGATGTGCACCGTGGCATCCTGCGGGACCTCCTCCGGTTTGCGCTCGCCGGTGATGGTGAGCACGCCCTGCTCGAGCTGCACGTCGATCGTGGCCGGATCGACCCCGGGCGCGAAGGCATAGACCTCCACCGAGCGCGCGGTCGAACCCACGTTCATGGCCGGAAAGCCGCGGGTGACGCCGCGAATGCTGGGCAGCCCGAAGACCTGGTCCAGCTCGCGCTGCAGGCGGTCGAACTCCGCGAACAGATCGCGGGGGAATAAGGAACGATAGATCATCGCAATCCTCCTGATGGTTGCAGGTTCGGCGCCCTGAGCTGGCGGCGCCTTATCTTCTTTATGGGTGTGGCGCGAGGGGCTTTCAAGCCCTTGATGCCATCGGGGTCGCCCCCATGTGCAAAGCTGATCATAGACTCAGTGCCGTGTATTCCGTTTTCGTGCTAGGTTAGGCGTCAGAAACACCGCGCCGGGCGTATCAAATGCGCTATCAGGACTACTACAAGATCCTAGGTGTGCCACGCGATGCCTCGCAGGAGGACATCCGCAAGGCCTTTCGCAAACTCGCGCGCAAGTATCACCCCGACGTGTCCAAGGAACCGGACGCAGAAGAGCGCATGAAGCAGATCAACGAGGCCTATGCGGTGCTGTCCGACCCCGACAAGCGCGCCGCCTACGACCGTCTGGGCAGCAGTTGGGAGGCCGGGCAGGAATTCCAGCCGCCGCCCGGCTGGGATGCCGGTTTCGAGTTCACGCGCAAGGGCTATGGTCCCTTCGATGCAGCGGACTTTTCCGACTTCTTCGCCGAGCTGTTCGGGCGCAGGGGGCGGGGCGGTTTCACTGCGGGCGGCATGCGCATGCAGGGTGAGGATCAGCATGCACGCATCGAGCTGGACATCGAGGACAGCTTCCATGGCACCACCCGGCGCATCGCCCTGCGGCTGCCGCAGTACGACAGCCAGGGCAGACTGCAATGGGTGGAGCGCAACCTCAACGTGAAAATCCCCCGCGGGGTGCACGAGGGGCAGATCATCCGCCTGGCCGGCCAGGGCGCCCCTGGACTGGGCGGCGGGCCGCCTGGCGACCTGCTGTTGGAGGTGCACTTCAAACCCCACCCCAAACTGCGGGTGGAAGGGCGCGACCTGCACATGCGCCTGCCCATCGCGCCCTGGGAGGCGGCCCTGGGCGCGGAGATCCCGCTCGAGCTGCCGGGTGGGTCGGTCAAGGTGCGCATCCCCGCCGGCACGCAGAGTGGGCGGCAACTGCGCGTGCGCGGGCGCGGTCTGCCGAGCGAGCCACCCGGTGACCTCATCCTGCAGGCGCAGGTGGTTGTGCCGCCGGCCGACACCCCGCGCGCACGAGAGATCTACGAGACCATGGCGCGAGAACTCAACTTCGATCCGCGCAGGAGGGGCTGAGGCATGAGCGAAGACGAGGTCATCGTCGGCTGCATCCTGGAGGACAGCTGGCTCACCCTGGAACAGATGGCGGCCGCCTGCGGGGTGGAGCCGGGCTGGTTGCTGCAACATCTGCAGGAGGGGCTCATCCCGCATGCCGAATGCCTGGGCGGGACCTGGCGCTTCTCGGGCGCGGCCATCCTGCGCACGCGCCGCATGCTGCAGATGGAACGCGATTTCGATGCCGCCCCCGAACTGGCGGCGCTGGTGGCCGACCTGCTGGAGGAGATCGACCGCCTGCGCGCACGCCTGCATTGGCTGGAGCCGAGCGCATGAGATCGCTGGTGCTGGTCCTGCTGGCCGCCTTCTGCTCGCTCGGCGGCGCCTGGGCGCAGACCGACCCGGCCGTGGCCGAGCTCAGACAGACCAGCCGCGCTTTTGCCCAGGTCGCGCGGGCCGCCTTCCCCTCCGTAGTCTACATCCAGGCCGAGACCCTGGAGCCGGCGGCGGAGGCCCCGGCCTGGCCCTTCCCCGAGGAGCTGTTCCGTCGCTTTTTCGGCGAGGATTTCCCGGGGCTGTCGGAGCCGCGCCGCCCTCGCCGCGCCATGAGCCAGGGCTCGGGCTTCGTCTTTGCCAGCCAGGGCGACAAGACCTACATCCTCACCAACCAACACGTGGTGGAAAATGCCATCCGCGTGCGCGTGCGCTTCCAGGACGGGCGTGAATTCGACGCCCGTCTCAAGGGTGCCGACGCCAAGAGCGATGTGGCCGTGCTGGAGATCGCCGCGCGCGGGCTGCCCGCGCTGCGCTGGGGGGACTCGGAGAGAATCGAGGTGGGCGAATGGGTAGTGGCCATCGGCAACCCGTTTGGGCTCTCGCACACGCTCACCGTCGGCGTGGTGAGCGCCAAGGGGCGCAGCAGCCTGGGCATCAACGACTACGAGGACTTCATTCAGACCGATGCGGCCATCAACCCCGGCAACTCCGGCGGCCCCCTGCTCAACCTGGACGGTGAGGTGGTGGGCATGAACACGGCCATTTTCACCCGCAGCGGCGGCTACATGGGCGTGGGTTTCGCCATCCCCAGCAACCTCGCGCGCACCATCGCCGAGCAGCTCGTCAGCCGCGGGCGTGTCATCCGCGGCTACATCGGGCTCACCGTGCAGCCGCTCACGCAGGAGATCGCCGAGGCCCTGGGCCTGGCCGAGCGGCGCGGGGTGCTCGTCAACCAGGTCAACCCCGGCTCGCCGGCCGAACGCGCCGGTATCCGTCCGGGCGATGTGCTGCTGTCGATGGATGGGGTGGCGTTGGACGACGGTGGCCAGTTCCGCAACCGCGCCGCCCTAGCCCGGCCGGGCAGCCAGGTCAGGCTCGGCATCTGGCGCGAGGGGCGGCGTATGGAGATCCCGGTGCGCGTGGCCGAGCTGGACGAGGCCGCAGCCCAGGCGGCGGAGGCGGCCGGTGCGCTGGGGCTCGCCGTGCGCGCCCTGACGACGGAGGAGGCACGCCGCTTGAACGTGCCCAAGGGCCTGGCGGTCATCTCCGTCGAACCTGGCTCGCTCGCGGCCCTGGCCGGCATACGGCCGGGCACGGTGATCCTGGAGGTCAACCGCCAGCCGGTGGGCAGCCTGGCCGAATTCAACCAGGCGCTCGCCCTGCGCGAGGGTGCGGCGCTGTTGCGTCTGCTGGACAACGGACGCTCGCGCTTCGTCACCCTGCGCTGGCGTTGAGGCCTGCCGCGGCCGGCGATGGGGCGATCAGCGCATCAGACGCGCACGCAGACCCTCTCGCCTTCGATGCGCACCGGATAGGTACGGATGGGCGCGTCGGCAGGGTCGTTAAGCGGCGCGCCGGTGGCCAGATCGAAATGGCTGCCGTGCAACGAGCACTTGATGGCGCGGCCTTTGATACAGCCGAAATACAACGAGTAGTCCTCGTGGCTGCACATCTCGTCCACGCAGTACCAGCCCTCCTCGGTGCGGCACAGGAGCAGGCGCTGGCCCTGGACTTGCACCCGCTTCATCTGGCCGGGTGAGAGTTCGTCCGTATGCGCCACCTCGACGAACTCGGCGCTTACCCCGCTCACCGCACCCTCTCCCGCGCCCGCCCGGAATCCAGCACCGCGCGCACTTGATCCGCCGCTGCGGTCAGGGTCGGCGCCCGGCCGAGGTGATGCAGGATGAGCGCCGCACCCAGCACCAGCGAATCATAGGTCGGACCGCGCTCGCCCGCGAGCGCGGCCAGGCCCGCACGCGCCGCGGCCTGCGCCGTGGCGGCGACGTCCACGGCGATGGCCACCTCGTCGCCCTCACGCTCGGCCTTGGGCAGCTCGTCCGGCAGCGGCACTGCCCGCACGCTGCTGTGAATGCCCAAGGCCTGCGGGTCGAGATCGGCCTCTACCTCCTCGCCGCGGTCCTGATACCAGAAGTATTTGCCCGGCTGGCGCAGGCTGGGGATCACCCCCCCCTCCACGCCGCGGATGATGAGGGCCGAATCGAACCCCGCATGCCGGGCCAGCATGGCATACACCGGCGGATAGGGCTTGTGCACGTAACCGGTGACGAAGTGCGTGCGGCGGCGGCCAGAGATCGGGCGTGCGGCCACCTCCACCGTGGTGACCGCCTGGCGCTTGATGATCTTGCCCCGCAGGGGCACCAAGGCATGCAGTTTGGGACAGAACTGGGCCTGATCGACATAGGTCCAGCCCAAGGCAGGGTCGGCCAGCCGCGCCGCGGCCTCGTCGGGGCCGAGGTCCACCGGCACACCGGCGGCGGCCAGGACATGCCGCGCCGTGACCCCGTACTTCGGCCCCACCCGGTCCACACCGTGGTTCACCGCCGCCACCCCCAGCTCCGCCAGCAGCGGCGGCAGGAAGGGGGAGGCGGGCAGGCAGCGGTTGTAACCGTCGTAGGGGTCGGCGATATCCACCACCTCATCGACCTCCGCCACCACGTGGCGGGTGGCCTCCAGGATGGCGTCCAACACCCCCTTATTCTCCTCGTCGGTCTCGCGCTTCATGCGCAGAGCGATGAAGAAGATGCCCGTCTGCACCGGATCGATCTGCCCTTCCAGGATCGCCTTCATGCCCAGATAGGCCTCTTCGCGGGCGATGTCCTTGGACAGCTCGGGCCCCGTGGCGATGCGCTGGATGATGGAATGCATCAGCCTCTGCGGGTCAGAGGCCACCGTTGCACTATGCGTCATGAGTTCTCCTTGCCAAGCGAGCAACGCCTCACAGTCGGCGTCGCTGCGTGAATGATATGCACACTGGGGGAAGACCGTGCATGGTCCGCGGCCGTAGCCCGGCCCGACGTTTGACCAGGCGATTTGATCAACTTTCCCGTGCCGGCGTCAAGCCGGCTGCCGCCGCGAGCTGCCGCACCCGCTCGAACAAGGTGACCGCCACCGCGGCGGCGACGTTGAGCGACTCCACCCGGCCCGGCATAGGGATGGTGTAGGGCTGGGCCAGCGCACGCAGGCCCGCGCTCAGGCCAGCGCCTTCGTTGCCGAAGACGAAGGCGCAGCGGCCGGTCAGATCGAGATCGTATAGCGAGCAGCGGCCGCCCAGTACGGCGGCGTGGACCGCGCCAGGCCAGGTCTTCAGCCAGGCGGACAGATCCGTGTCTTCGTACACATCCAACAGGTATTGCGCCCCCTGTCCGCCGCGCAGCGCCTTGGGCGAAAAGGCCTCGCAGCAGCCGGGCGACAGCAGCGTCGCATCCGCCCCGGCAGCCGCGGCGCTGCGCAGGATGGCGCCCAGATTGCCGGGGTCCTGCACATCTTCCAGCAACACAGCGCAGCGGATCGGGCGGCCCTGGGGGCGGTCCTGCGGGCGCGGGACGGCCGCCACCGCCAGCAGGCCGGTGGGCGTCTGCGTGGGGGCGAGCGCACGCAGCAGGGACTCGGACAGGATCAGCCCTTCGGCCCCGGGACAGCGTTCGAGCCAGCGGTCGAACCGGCCGTCGCCCTGGGCCTGCGGGCCGGCGACCAGCAGCCGCGGGGTCACGCCGGCGTCCACGGCGGTGGCGATCAGATGCTCGCCGTCGAGCAGGGTGAGCCCTTCCTGCCGACGGACGCGTTTGTCCTGCGCCAGGGCGCTGAGCCAGCGATAGGTCGGGTTGGCGCGCGAGTGGATCAGGCGCGGGTGGCGTTCAGTCACAGCGCCCCACCGCCTCCGCCGCACACACGCGCCCGTCCACCCACACCGCACGGCCCAGGCGGGTCTGCGCCCAGCGCACGCCGGTCAGGTGCGCCCCGCGCAGGTTGGCGTGGTACAGCCGGGCGCCGCTGAGGTCGGCGCCGGTGAGGTCGGCACCAGCCAGGTCCACGCCGGCCAGATGCGCCCCCTGCAGCCGGGCATGACGCAGGTTCACCGCACGCAGGTCGGCATAGCCCAGGTCCGCCCCGCTGAGGTCCGCTCCTTCCAGCCGTGCCCCCTGCAGCCGGGCGTTGCGCAGAACGCGGCCGGCCAGATTGAGGCCGCGTTTATCACAGCCGCGCCAGTCCACCGCGGGGGCGGGCGGCGCCGCGCAATCGGGCGCGCCGGCCAGCCGCAGGGCGAGCACGCCGCCCAAGCGGTCGTGTCCATACCATACCGCCAGGGCCAGCGTGCCGATGAGGAGCAGGGCGATGGCCGCGTGACGATAGGTGGGACGCCACTGCGCGGCCTGCAGGGTCAGCGCCTCTGTGCGGCGGTGATCCCGACGCAGATGTTCGATGGATACGGGCTCCCTGCGGCGATGATCGGTCACAGCCGTGCTGCCCTCGGCCGCCTCGTCGCGTTCGTCGTCCCAGCGCAACCGGGCACGCGCCCGCTCCTGCCGCCAGGGGTCGGCCACCGCATCCGCAGTCTGCGCCTGCCCGGCCAACGTGCGCAACTCCAGCGCTGCGGTGAACCGACCGCTGTCGGCCACGGTGGTCCAGTGCCGGGCGTCCAGGCTCACCTCGTCTTCGGGGCCCAGGCGCCCCAGCTCGACATCGCGGGCCACCTGCCCCTGCGGGAAGGGCCCTCGCACGCCTTCGGCGGTGCGGACATACCACAGGTGCTGAGTCATGCGGCTGGGGCCATTGCGTCGTGCGGTGTGGCCAGAGCGGACCGCGCCGGTCCCTGTCCCATTGTAGGGGCCGCGGCGCACAGAGGCAAAAAAAAGCCCGACCGGTGTGGTCGGGCGAAATCCACCAAAGGAGGAGGATGGAGGAGACAACACTGATACCGGAGCACCAGTGTCATAAGCATTATCTAATATTTGGAATCTCTGAGCAACATCGCTCAGATGCCGCGAAGGGGCACGGGGGGTGATGTTGCTTCGACACAACAAGGCAGGCAGCCTTGGTGAGAGAACGCCGTGGGCGCCGACCGATCAAGCGGACACGGACCTGCACGCCATCAGGTAGTTGACGTCGGTGTCGTCGCTCAGACGGTAGGTCCGGGTGAAGGGGTTGTAGGTCATGCCCCTGAGCTCGACCGGCTCCAGCCCGGCCCGGCGGGCATGGGCGGCGAGCTCCGCCGGTCTGATGAAACGCGCCCAGTCGTGGGTGCCGCGCGGCAGCAGCTTGAGCACGTACTCGGCGCCGATGATGGCGAACAGATAGCTCTTCGGATTGCGGTTGATGGTGGAGAAGAACACCCAACCGCCGGGTTTGGTCAGCCGCGCACAGGCGTCCACCGTGCTGGCGGGGTCGGGCACGTGCTCCAGCAGCTCCATGCAGGTGACCACGTCGAAGCCGTGCGGCTGTTCCTCGGCCAGGGCCTCGGCGCTCGTGAGCCGATAGTCCACCTGGCGGCCGGACTCCAGCAGGTGCAGCTTCGCCACGCGCAGGGCCTTGTCCGACAGGTCGATGCCGGTGACCACCGCGCCCAGACCGGCCATGGCCTCGGCGAGTATCCCTCCCCCGCAGCCCACGTCCAGCACGCGCTTGCCGGCCAGCCCCGCCAGCCGGTCGATCCAGGCCAGGCGCAACGGGTTGATGTCGTGCAGGGGCTTGAATTCGGAGTTGGGGTCCCACCAGCGGTGGGCGAGCTGGCTGAATTTGTCCAGTTCGGCTTGATCGGCGTTGCTCATCGGCACCTCCGCGACATGGGCGCAATTGTCGCGCAGTCGTTGCGCCGGCGCTACGGCTCGCCCCCGTTGCTGCGCTCGTAGGCGCGCCGGAACAGCGCCTCCAGCTCGTCGATGACCTCTGGGGCCGGGCGTTTGTGCACCACGTGCTGGGTCATGAGACCCGCCGTCTCGTGCAGCAGGTCCTTGGTGTCCAGCATGGGATAGGTCCGGCGCAGCCGGCGGATGGCGGCGATGACCGTCTCCTCGGCCGGACGCGGTATGGGCAGCGGGGCCTTGGGTCCCTGCTCCGCGTCCTCGGCGGGGGCACGGCTGGCCAGGTATTCGGCGTAGTCGATCAGGCTTGCGCGCTGGCTGGCGGGCAGCGCGCGATAGAGCTGCAGCAGCCGGCGCTCCTGCGGGTTCATCGCATCAGAGCGAGACGTTGGACTGGTTGCGCACCAGGGGACTCGTGCTGATGAAATCGAGGAAGGACTGCAGCAGGCGGCTGCGGAACTTCTCCTGCGGATAGACCAGCGACAGTTGGCGCCGCAATGGCGGGTTGAGGGGGATGGCCACCAGCTCGCCCAGGCGCACCTCCTTGGCCACGGTGGTACCGGAGACGATGGCCACGCCCAGGCCTGCCGCCACCGCGCCCTTGATCGCCTCGCGGCTGCCCAGCTCCATGACCAGGTTCATCTCGTCGAGATTGACCTCGTTGGCGCGGAAGTATTCGTCGATGCACTCGCGCGTGCCGGAACCGGCCTCACGGCTGATGTAGGGCTGGGCGGCAACTTCCTGCGGGGTGACGCTGGAGCGCCGGGACAGCTCGGAAAACGGCGCGCAGATCATCACCAGCTCGTCCTGACAGCAGACCTGGGTGATGAGGTTCGGGTGGTGTGAGGGGGCCTCGATCAGGCCGATGTCTAGGGTGTGGTCGGCCACCTTGCGCTCTATGGTCTCGGAGTTGGCCACCGTCAGGCGCGCCTGGGTCTCGGGGTGTTTCTGCTTGAACTCGCCCAGCAGCCGCGGCAGCATGTACTCGGCGATGGTGGTGGAGGCGCCGATCAGCAGCGGCCCGCTGACCTGACCCGTGAGCTCCTTGATGCGCGCCTCCATCTCGTTGCTGAGGTTGAGGATGCGCTCGGCATAGTCAAGCGCCAGCTCGCCGGCCGGGGTGAGCGAGATCTTGCCGTGCGAGCGTTCGAACAGCCGCGTGTTGAAGTGCTCCTCCAGCTGTTTGACCTGGAAGGTGACCGCGGGCTGGGTCATGAACAGCTGTTCGGCCGCCTTGGTGAAGGACAGCAGTTTGGCGACGGTGTAGAAGACTTGCAAACGGCGGTCGGCCATGGTCGGACGCAGCGGACCTCACGAGCAATCAAATCAGTTT
>JANWZL010000074.1 GCA_025054655.1 Thiobacillaceae bacterium
GCAGACTAGGCTTGTGGCGAGCATGTCAGGCGGCCTTGGGTGTGACTTTGTCCGGCGATGCACGCCGGGCGCGCCGGCATTGAATACCTGGGTAATACCCAGCTAGACCAGTCTTCTTGAGCTGGGTAGAAAGGCTGAGTGCATTAAACCCAGATTGTCCATTAGGCCGGCCTTGCCTTCGCGGAGGGCGCTGCCTGTGCCGCCGCAGCCGCGTGCCGACACGGCTTTACCGCCTACGCGGGCCTCGGCTGCCCCTGCTCGGCCATCTTGCGCGCGAGCCCTCGGCCAGGTGTGCAACCTGGCCTGCGGCCGTCGCGCACAACCTGCCTCGATCATGCGCTTCGCGCCTGCCCGCGTCCTAATGGACGATCTGGGTTAAACCTTGGGGTCGGTTCAAAGCCGCCGCCAGGTGGTGCCCTGGGGGCCGTCCTCCAGCACGATACCGGCCGCCTTCAGCTGCGCGCGGATGGCGTCGGCGCGGGCGTAGTCGCGCTTGCGCCGCGCCTCGAGCCGCTCGGCGATGAGGGCCTCGATGCGCTCGGGCGGGTAGTCGGCGTGCGTGCCGCCGGCCTGGAGGAAGGCCTCGGGCTCGCGCCCGAGCAGGCCCAGCACCCCGCCCAGGGCCTTCAGTTCGGCGGCCAGCGGCGCTGAGCGCGTGCGGTTGACCTCGCTGGCCAGCTCGAACAGCACGGCGAGCGCCTCGGGGGTGTTGAAGTCGTCGTCCATGGCCGCCTTGAAGCGGGCGGGCCAGGCCGAGGCCCAGTCGATCGTCAGCGCTGCGGCTTCTGTGCCGCGCAGGGCGGTGTACAGGCGGGTGAGCGCCGCGCGCGCCTCATCCAGTTGGGTGTCGGAGTAGTTGAGCGGGCTGCGGTAGTGCGCGCGCAGGATGAACAACCGCACTACCTCGGCGTCGTAGAGCCTGAGCACCTCGCGGATGGTGAAGAAGTTGCCCAGGCTTTTGGACATCTTCTCCTCGTTCACGCGCACGAAACCGTTGTGCAGCCAGTAGTTGACGAAGGTGCAGCCATGGGCGCCCTCGGATTGGGCGATCTCGTTCTCGTGGTGGGGGAAGATGAGGTCCTGGCCGCCGCCGTGGATGTCGAAATGTGGCCCCAGCAGGTGTGAACCCATGGCCGAACACTCGATGTGCCAGCCGGGGCGACCCGGCCCCCAGGGCGAGGGCCAGGCCGGTTCGCCCGGTTTGGCCGCCTTCCACAGGGCGAAGTCGAGCGGGTCGCGTTTGTGCGGATCGGGTTCCACCCGCTCGCCGGCGATCAGCTCGTCGAGGGTCTTGCCGGACAGCCGGCCGTAAGACGGGAAGCTGCGCACGGCGTAATAGACGTCGCCGGTCTCGGTCGGATAGGCGTGGCCGCGGTCGATGAGGCTCTGGATCATGTCCAGCATGCGGCCGACGTACTCGGTGGCGCGCGGCTCGTGGTCGGGTGGCAGGACGTTCAACGCCCGCTCGTCCTCGTGCATGGCGTCGATGAAGCGTTGGGTGATGTGGGTATAGGGCTCGCCCGACGCCTGGGCACGCTGGATGATCTTGTCGTCGATGTCGGTGATGTTGCGTACGTAGGTGACCTGGTAGCCGCTCGCGCGCAGCCAGCGCACGATCGTGTCGAACACCACCAGCACGCGCGCATGCCCCAGGTGGCAGTAGTCGTACACGGTCATGCCGCAGACGTACATGCGCACCCGCCCCGGCTCGATGGGGACGAAGACCTCCTTGCGGCGGCTGAGGGTGTTGTACAGGGTGAGCACGGCGGGCTCAGGCGGTGGGGGGCGGCAGCAGCAGCACGGGGGTGTGGGCGGTGCGCAGGATGCCTTCGGCCACACTGCCCAGCAGCAGCCGGTCGAGGCCGCGACGGCCGTGGGTGCCGACGACGATGAGGTCGGCAGACCAATCCGCCGCCGCAGCGGACACCAGGGGGCCCACCCGCCGGCCGCCGGCGTCGATGAGCCGCGTCTGCGCCGTCACCCCAGCGCGCGCGCACACCGCCGCGGACTGGTCGAGCAGCCTCTGGCCCGCCTCCCGCCAGGCCTCGGCGGGCAGCGTAGGTACGCTCCAGTCGCCCTCCACGCTCAAGGGCAGCGGCTCCTCGTATACGTGCACGAGCAGCAGCCGCCCGCCACCCACACGGGCAAGCCGTATGGCCTCCTCCAGGCCGCGCCGGGCGCTGTCGCTGTCGTCCATGGCCACTAGGATGCGCTGGTACATCGCCTGTCCTCTTATCCCTGGGGCTTGGCCCAGGTCTCCTTGAGGGTCACGGTGCGGTTGAACACTATACGCTCACCGGGCCGGTGATCGTACCGGTCGGTGCAGAAATAGCCCAGCCGCTCGAACTGGTAGCGGGTCTCGGGGGCGGCATCGCGCACGAGGGGCTCGACCCAGCCCTGCACCACTTGTAGCGAGTGGGGGTTGAGGAACTCACGGAAGTCGCGGTCCTTGTGCCCGTCGGGGTCGGGGTCGGTGAACAGGCGGTCGTACAACCGCACCTCGGCCGGCAGTGCGTGCGCGCAGGCCACCCAATGGATCACCCCCTTGACCTTGCGTCCGACCGGGTTTTGGCCCAGGGTGTCGTGGTCTATGCTGCATCTCAACTCCACCACCTCGCCGCGTGCGTCCCTGACTACCTCGTTGCAGCGGATGACGTAGGAGTAGCGCAGCCGCACCTCGCCCCCCGGGGTGAGGCGCTGCCAGCCGGGCGGCGGCGTCTCGGCGAAATCGTCGCGCTCGATCCAGATCTCGCGTCCCAGGGGCACGAGGCGGCTGCCCAGCTCGGGGCGCTGGGGATGTAATGGCGCCTCGCGGCTCAGCGTCACCCCATCGGTGTAGTTGGTCAGCACCACCTTGAGCGGCTTGAGCACCGCCATCACGCGCGGGGCGCGCGCCTCCAGGTCCTCGCGGATGCAGCCCTCCAGCACCTCCAGATCGACGATGTTGGCCGCCTTGGACACACCGATGCGGCGGGCGAACTCGCGGATGCCCTCAGGGGTGTAGCCGCGCCGGCGCATACCCTGCAGGGTGGGTAGCCGCGGGTCGTCCCAGCCGGATACGTGCCCTTCGCTCACCAGCAGGTTCAGCTTGCGCTTGCTGGTCACGGTATGGCGCATCTCCAGGCGGGCGAACTCGATCTGCTGCGGGTGGCAGCCGATGGTGATGTGGTCCAGCACCCAGTCGTACAGCGGCCTGTGATCCTCGAACTCCAGCGTGCACAGCGAGTGCGTGATCCCCTCCAGCGCATCCGAGATGCAGTGGGTGTAGTCGTACATGGGGTAGATCACCCATTGCGTACCCGTGCGCAGGTGCGGCACGCGCTTGATGCGGTAGAGCACGGGGTCGCGCAGGTTGATGTTGGGGCTTTTCATGTCGATCTTGGCGCGCAGGGTCTTGCTGCCATCGGGGAACTCGCCGGCGCGCATGCGGCGGAACAGGTCGAGGTTCTCCTCCACCGAGCGGTTGCGCCAGGGGCTGTCCCGCCCCGGTTCGGTCAGCGTCCCCCGGTATTCGCGCATCTCGTCCGGGGTAAGATCGTCCACATAGGCCAGGCCCTTGCGGATCAGCTCCTCGGCGTATTCGTACAGCTGTGGGAAGTAGTCCGACGCCCAGCGCACCGGTCCGTCCCACTGGTAGCCCAGCCAACGCACGTCCTCCATGATGGCGTTGGCGTATTCCATCGATTCCTTCTCGGGGTTGGTGTCGTCGAAGCGCAGGTTGCAGCGGCCGCCGTAGTCCTCGGCCAGACCGAAGTTGAGGCAGATCGACTTGGCATGGCCGATGTGCAGATAGCCGTTGGGTTCGGGCGGGAAACGGGTGACTACCGTCCGGTGTTTGCCGCTGGCGAGGTCCTGTTCGATGATGGTGCGGATGAAATGCGGCACCGGGGCGTTCTCGCGCATGGGGAGGCGACGGTGTTGGACGACTGTGGGAACGGGGGGCTGGTGTAGAATGCTGCCGTGAATGACCGCATCTTTACAGCCGAAGTATAGCATCGATGTCTCTGCCCCCCCGCCTACGCCACCGCGCCTGCCTCCTCGCTGCACTGTTGTGCTTGAGCGGGCCGCTCGCCGCCGATGGTCTGCAGGAGGCGAGCCAGCTGTTCCGCCAAGGCAAGAACGCCCAGGCCCTGGCCAAGATCGACGCCTACGTGGCCGCCAATCCCAAGGACGCCCAAGGCCGTTTCCTCAAGGGCCTGATCCTCACGGAGCTGAATCGCCATTCGGAGGCGATCCGCGTCTTCACCGAGCTGACCACCGATTTCCCGCAGCTGCCCGAACCCTACAACAACCTGGCCGTGCTCTACGCCGCCCAGGGCCAGTACGAGCGCGCCAAGCAATACCTGGAGCAGGCCATCCGCACCCACCCCAGTTACGCCACCGCGCACGAGAACCTGGGCGACGTCTATGCCAAGTTGGCCTCCATCGCCTACGACAAGGCCCTGCAGCTGGACGAGTCCAACGTCTCGGCGCAGACCAAGCTGGCGCTGATCCGTGAGCTGTTCGCCCCGGCGCGCGGGGCGGAGGCCGCCAGGCCCAGGGCCAAGACCACCGCGGCGCGCACGGCGGGCAGCGGCAAGGCCCCGGCTGAACCGGAGCCGCCGGCGGCCAACCCGGCGGGCGAGTCCAGGCCGCTGGAGCCGATCTCCGAACCGCAGGCCGCGCGCGAACCCGCAGCGACAGCCGCCCCAGCGAAGGGGGCCGCGCCGACGCAGGTCCAGCCGGCAAGCCGTGAGGCGGTGGAGCAGACCGTGCGCGACTGGGCCGCGGCTTGGAGCCGGCAGGACGTGGCGGCCTATCTCGCCTTCTACGCGCCCGATTTCACCCCCCCGCGCGGTCAGGATCGCGCCGCCTGGGAGGCCGAACGCCGCCAGCGGCTCACTGCCCCCAGCCGCATCAAGGTCGAGGTGAGCGACCTGCGCGTCGATCTGAAGGGCGAGCAGGCGCAAGTGCGTTTCCGCCAGCGTTATGAGTCCGACCGGCTGAGCGGCACCTACGGCAAGACGCTGGTGCTCAGACGGGTGGACGGGCAGTGGAAGATCGTGCAGGAGCGCTGAAGGCCATGCGCTGGTGGTCGCGGCGGCAGGTCCTGGCCCTAGGCGCCGTTTTCGTCCTGACGCTGCCGACCGCCGCGGGTGAGACCGGTCTGCGTGCGTCGCCGGCCGACGCCGCCACGCGCACGCCCGATACCCTGCTGGTGAAGGCGCTGCAGGAGGTCCGCTCGGGCCGATTGGACGCCGCGCTCGCCTCGATCAACCAGTTGATCACGCTGCGCCCCGACTTCCGGCTGGCGCATCTGATCCGCGGCGACCTGCTCGCCGCGCGCGCCCGGCCGCTCGCCACCCTGGGCGACGCCCCGCGCGCGCCGGCCGCCTCGCTCAGCGACCTGCGCGAAGAGGCGCGGGTGCGTCTGCTGCGCTACCTCGATCAGCCGGAGGAGGGCCACCTGCCGCTGCAGGTGCTGCAGATCGCCCCGCAGCACCGCTACGTGCTGCTCGCCGACGCAAGCCGCGCGCGGCTGTACGTGTTCGAAAACGCGGGTGGTGCGCCGCGCCTGGTGCGCGACTATTACATGACCATCGGCCGCAACGGCATCGACAAGCGGGTCGAGGGCGACAAGAAGACCCCGGTGGGGGTGTACACCATCACCCGTTTCATTCCCAGCGCGCAGCTGATCGATTTTTACGGCAGCGGCGCCTTCCCGCTCGACTACCCGAACGAATGGGATCGTCTGCAGGGGCGCACCGGCCACGGCATCTGGATCCACGGCACCCCCTCCGGCACCTACAGCCGTCCGCCGCGCGCGAGCGACGGCTGCCTGGTGCTGGCCAACCCGGATCTGACCGATCTCGCGCAATACATCCAGGTCGGTCACACCCCCATCGTCATCGCCGAGCGTACCGACTGGGTCGATCCGCTCGCCTGGGAGATGGAGCGCCAGGAGGTGCTCGCCCGGCTGGAGCAGTGGCGTAGCGACTGGGAAGCGCGCGATGCGGCGCGCTTTCTGCGCCACTACGCGCCCGAGCAGCTGCGCGGCGGTTGGGGCGAGGCGAAACGGCGCAACATCGAGAACAAGGCCTGGATCCGTGTGTCCCTGGCCGACCTGAGCCTCTTCCTCTATCCCGACCAGAGGCTGGCGGTGACCACCTTCGTGCAGCGCTATGCCAGCGACAGCCTGAGCAGCGTGACCGTGAAGCGCCTGTACTGGCGCATGGAGGAGGGCGGCTGGCGCATCGCGCTGGAGCACAACCTGGCCAACACCACCCAACTGGCGGGCAATGCCCGCTGAACCGTCCACCCCGCTGAGGAGGCAACATGGTCATCCTGCACACCAATTTCGGCGCCATCACACTGGAACTCGACGCCCAGCGCGCGCCCGACACGGTCGAGAACTTCCTGCGCTACGCCCGTGAGGGCCATTACGACGGCACCTTGTTCCATCGCGTCATCGACGGCTTCGTCATCCAGGGCGGCGGCTACACCGCGGGCATGCAGGAGCGCCCCACCCGTGCCCCCATCCAGAACGAGGCCCACAACGGGCTCAAGAACGTCGCCTACACCATCGCCATGGCGCGCACCCCCAACCCTCACTCGGCCACCAGCCAGTTCTTCATCAACCTGGCCGACAACCCCTTCCTCGACTACACCGAACCTACCCCCCAGGGCTATGGCTACTGCGTGTTCGGGCGGGTGAGCGCCGGCCGCGACACGGTCGATCGCATCGCCAAGGTGCGTACCGGTATGCGCGCCGGACATCAGGACGTGCCGCTGGAGGACGTGGTGATCGAGCGGGTGGAGATCGTCGAGGGCTGAAGGCGGTGCATGGCCCGTTGAGCCTGTTCATCTCCGACCTGCACCTCACCGCCGAGCGGCCGCTCACCCACCCCGTCTTCTTCCGCTTCCTGCGCGAGGTGGCGCCGCAGGCGCAGGCGCTGTACATCCTGGGCGATTTCTTCGAGGCCTGGGTGGGCGACGATGCCCTGGCAGAGCCCTTCCACGCGCAGGTGGCGCAGGCCCTGCGGCGGCTCACTGGACAGGGGGTGGCGGTCCACCTCATGCACGGCAACCGCGACTTCCTGCTGGCCCAGGCCTTCTGCGCGGCCAGCGACGCCCGGCTCATCGCCGAGCCGCACGTGCTCGATCTCGCCGGTGTGCCCACGGTGCTGTTGCACGGCGATGCGCTGTGCATTGACGACGTGGACTATCAGGGCCTGCGCCGCATGGTGCGTGATGCGCAATGGCAGGCCGCCTTCCTGCAGCGACCCTATGCCGAACGGGTGGCGCTGGCACAGCAGCTGCGGGCGCAGAGCGAACGCAGCAAGGGCGACAAACCCCCCGAGATCATGGACGTCAACGTCGAAGCGGTGGCGGAGGCCTTCCGCCGCCACGGTGTGCGGCGCATGATCCACGGCCACACGCATCGTCCCGGCCACCATGTGCTGACGGTGGACGGCGTGGCGTGCGAACGCTGGGTGTTGCCCGACTGGTACGCCACTGGCGGCTATCTCGCCTGCGACGCCGCAGGTTGCCGCCTGGTGTCGCTCGGCCCGTAAGCCCCAGCGCATCGGGCATGGCCTTACGCGCGGGGCATTTGCCTGCGTCGAACGATCGTTCTATACTACGGACAGGTCAATCCTGTCCCTGCCCGCCATGTCGCACGACGCCCTCTACCTCGCCCAGTTGCAGGACTATTACGCCCGCCACCGGGTCTTCCCGCCCTATTCCGGCATCGGCGCGCTGCTGGGGCTGAAGTCCAAGTCCTCGGTGGCGGCACTCATCGCCCGCCTGCGACTGGAAGGCTTCCTCGATGCCACCCCGGACCGGCGGCTCAAGCCCGGCCCGCGCTTCTTCGAGCGGACGCTGGCGGATTCGGTGCGCGCCGGCCTGCCGCAGGCGGCGGACGACAGCGCGCGCGACACGCTCACCCTCGACGAATACCTCATCGAACACCCCTCGCGCACCGTGCTGGTGCGGGTGAAGGGCGACTCCATGGTCGAGGCCGGCATCCACCCGGGCGACATCGCCGTGGTCGAGCGCACGCACAGCGCCCGCCCCGGCGACCTGGTGGTGGCCATCGTGGACGAGGAGTTCACCTTGAAGCGCCTGGCGCGCGATCGTGACGGTTACCTGCTGATGCCGGCCAACCCGGCCTATCCGCCCATCCGCCCCAAGGGCAGCCTGGAGCTGTTCGGCGTGGTGGTAGGCATCGTGCGCAAATACAAGGGCGGCGGCTGACGGCCGCGCATGCACGGCGGGACAGCCAGGCTGGAGCGGCGTAAGCCGCGAGCTCCGCTGCGCAACCTCCCGCCGCGAACGGGGCAAGCGCCTCTCGCCGCGTTGTTGGCGCGCTCCCGCAGCCTTCACCTTGCGGCGGCCGGGCATGAAAAAAGGGGCCTGGCGGCCCCTGACAGCTTTAAACTGCGCGGTGGCTCAGGTCAGCACCTCGGCCCAGACGTTCTCGGCCCAGGCCCAGTTGAAGATGAAGTTGATCTCGTCGCCCTGGGCGCTCGCCCCGCCGCCTGGCTGCGCGTCCCACTGCTTCTTCTCCGGGTTGTAGCGGAAGACGGTGGCCACGTGCCCGGCGGTGCTGTCGGACACCGCGCTGTAGCAAGTATTGGCCACCACCGGCACCGGGTCGGGCTGGCGGCCATTGAGGAGCTCGACGATGGCGCTGGCGCATACCTTGGCGTGGTTGGTGGCCATGTGTCCGGACTTCGGGTGGTTGGACAGCACCGAGTCGCCGATGATGTGCACGTTCTTGGCGGCAGTGGACTCGAAGGTGACGAAGTCCACCACGCACCACACCTTGTTGCTGTCGTTGCGTGCGCCGGCGAGTGCGGTGACCTCGCCCGCGCGCTGGGCCGGCACCACGTTGAGTACGTCGCCCTTGACGTCGTCGAACTCGGTGTGCACGGTCATGGTCTTCATGTCCACGCGCTTCGGGCCGTTGTTGGGCCGGTAGTCGATCATGCCGTCGTAATAGGTCTTCCAGGCCCATTTGAACAGGGCGGGTTTGGAGGCCACGTCCTGGTTACCATCGAGCAGGATGATCTTGCTCCTGGGCTTGTGCTTCTTGAAATAGCTGGCCACCAGGCAGGCGCGCTCATAAGGCCCGGGTGGGCAGCGGTAGGGGGCGGTGGGCACCGACATGACGAACACGCCGCCGTCGGGCATGGCCTCCAGCTGGCGCCGCAGCAGCGCGGTCTCGGGGCCGGCCTTCCAGGCGTGCACCACCTTCTGCGCGGCGTGCGCCTCCTTGTAGCCCTCCACGGTGTCCATGCGGATCTCCACGCCGGGGGCAAGCACCAGGCGGTCGTAGTTGAGCGTCTGGCCGCCGGCGGTGCGCACCTGACGCTTGTCCACGTCGATGCCGATGACCGTGTCCTTCACCCAGTCGATGCCGTACTTGCTGCGCAGGGTGTCGTAGCTGTGGGTGATGTCGGCCATGGTCTTCATGCCGCCCAGCACCCAGTTGGAGATGGGGCAGGAGACGAACTTGTCGTTCGGCTCGATGACGGTGACCTTGATCTTGGGGTCCCATTTGCGGATGTACTTGGCGCAGGTGGCCCCGCCATAGCCGGCACCGACCACGATCACGTGCGGGGCGCCGCTGCCGGCAGTGCCGGCGCAGCTGGGCAGGATGCCGGCGGCGGTGACGGCGGCGCCGGCGGTGAGGAAATCGCGACGATTGAAATGCATGGTGTTCTCCTCGTGCAGATGCGCGTGCCCGGTGTTACTTCATGGCGGCGAAATACTCGCCCATCTTTTCGAACTCCTGGTCGGTGTAGCCCTGGGCGTGGCGGTGCATCACCGAGGCAGGACGCTGTCCGGACTTGAAGGCCTTCATCTGGGCGACGAAATAGGCCTTGTCGATGCCGGCCAGCGAGGGCATGGCCGACTTGCTCTTGCCGTCGGGTCCGTGGCAGGACAGACAGGTGGTGGCGATGACGCGCGTATGTGCATCGGTGGCCAGGGCCGCGAGGCTGGTGCCCAGCAAGCCGACACCGACGAGACCGGTGATGAACAGGTTTTTCATGCACTCCTCCAAGGTTGACGACGGCCGGCCAGCGGCCAATCACTCGTCCTGGTCAGGCTGTACCAGGACACGCTGCGCACTGTGCATGAGTCCATGCCGCCAGTCAACAAGCAAACGCTAATATTCATGCGGTTTCCCGCCGCATGACCAGGGCACGGGGCGCATCTGCGCTGGTTTTTTCGTACTAGTCGCGCGCTCCCAGCGCACGGGCGCGGGCCTGCCGCAAGGCGGCCTCCTGCGCCTCGGCGCCCGCATCCCAGTGCGAGGGCAGCCAGCCGGCCAGATGCTGCAGGACCAGTTCGGTCAGGGCGTCGATCCACAGGGGGTGTTCGTTGAGGGCGGGGATGTAGCGGTATTCCCCGCCGCCGGCGTTGAGGAAGGCCGCCTTGCCCTCCAGGGCGATCTCTTCCAGCGTCTCCAGGCAGTCGGCGACGAAGCCGGGGCAGATCACGTCCACCCGCCGCGTGCGCTGCCGACCCAAGGCCTGCAGGGTCTCGGCCGTGTAGGGCTGCAGCCACTCGGCCCGACCAAAACGGGACTGGAAGGCCACACGATATTCGCTCGGCGCTAGCCCCAGGGCCTCGGCCAGCAGGCGGGCGGTCTTGTGGCATTCGCAATGGTAGGGGTCGCCCTGCTCCAGGCTCGCGCGCGGCACACCGTGGAAGCTCATCACCAGCACCTCGGGGCGGCCGTGTTCGGCCCAGAACCCCTCCACGCGCTGGCGCAACGCCGCGATGTAGCCGGGGTGGTCGTGGAAGTGGCGTATGGTGCGCACCTCCGGCACGTTGCGGCTCTTGAGCAGCACCCGCCACAGCGCGTCCAGGGCGCTCGCCGTGCTGCTGGCGGCGTACTGGGGATAGAGCGGCAGCGCAAGCAGCCGCGTGCAGCCCTGTGCACGCAGCCGGGCATAGACTTCGGCCACCGAGGGCGCGCCGTAGCGCATGGCGTAGTCCACCAGGATGGGCACGGGGGAGCGCGCCCTGAGCGCCTCGGCCAGCAGCCTGGCCTGACGCTGGGTGTGCGTGAGCAGGGGTGACCCCTCGGGCGTCCAGATGCTGGCGTATTTCTCGGCCGAGCGACGCGGGCGCGTGTTGAGGATGACGCCGTGCAGGATGGGCCACCACAGCCCGCGCGGCAGTTCGATCACCCGCCGGTCGGACAGGAACTCGCGCAGATAGGGGCGCAAGGCCCGTGCCGTAGGCGCCGCCGGGGTGCCCAGGTTGATCAGCAGGACGCCGATGCGCTCGGGCTGGTCGTGGCGGAAGGGGGGTTCAGGGAGGAACATGGAGGTCAGGCGTGAGGAGTAAGGGGTGAGGGGCGAGATGGACGCCGCCCCGTCCCCTGCTTGTCAATGGTAGGAGAGGGCGCTGGACAGCAGCCGCGCGGTAATGTCGACGATGGGGATCACCCGTTCGTAGGCCATGCGGGTGGGGCCGATCACGCCCAGGGTGCCGACCACCTCGCCATCGACCTCGTAGGGGGCGGTGATCACGCTGCATTCATCCAACGGCGCCACCCCCGACTCGGCGCCGATGAACAGCTGCACGCCGGCGGCACGGTGACCGCTCTCCAGCAGCTGCAACAGCTGGGTGCGCTGCTCGAACAGGTTGAAAAGTTCTCTGAGCCGCCGCACGTCGGCGGTCAGCTCCGGTGTAGCGAGCAGGTTGGATTCGCCCGTGACCACGCACTCGGCGTGCTCGCCGCCGAAGGCCTCGGTCCCGGTTTCGAGCACCGCCTCCATCAGTCGGCCGATGTCCTCCTTGAGCTGCTTGAGCTCCTGTTGCAGGCGCGGTCGCACCTGCTCGATGCTCAGGCCGCTGAAGTGACGGTTGAAGTAGTTGGCCGTGCGTATCAGCTGTGCCGGCGTGTACGGCTGTTCGGTGAGGATGACGCGGTTTTGCACCTCGCCGTCCATGCTCACCATGATGAGCAGGATGCGTTTGTCGGCCAGGCGCAGGAACTCGATCTGGCGCAACTGCTGGTTGCGCCGCTTGGGGGTCACCACCACCCCGGCATAGCGCGTGAGTTCGGCCAGCAGGTGCGAGGCGGTGTTGATCAGCCGCTGTGGGTCGTCGGGCGTGAGGCTGTGCCGGATCTGACGGATCTCGGCGCGCTCCAGCGGCTTGACCGTGAGCAGCGAATCGACGAAGAAACGGTAGCCGCGCACGGTGGGGATGCGACCGGCGGAGGTGTGCGGGCTGGCGATGTAGCCGTGCTCCTCCAGGTCGGCCATGATGTTGCGGATGGAGGCCGGCGACAGGTTAAGCCCTGCATGCCGCGCCAGGGTGCGTGAGCCGACCGGCTGGCCGTCTTCGATGTAGCGCTCCACCAGGGTCTTGAGCAGGATGCGCGCACGCTCGTTGAGCATGGTCTGTGTGGGCAAGCGAGTTGGATTCGCCGTCTTATAATTTCATGTCATGAGCCATGATTTCAAGCGCATCGGCATCGTCGGCAAATACCACGGCAGCAGCTGCAGCGGCGCCATCCGCCGGCTGGCCGAGCACCTCGCCGCGCGCGGGCACGAGGTCATGCTGGCGGCCCACACCGCCGAGGTCTGCCGCATATACGAGCTGCCCAGCGCCACCCTGCACGAGCTGGGCCGGCGCGTCGACCTCGCCGTGGTCATCGGCGGCGACGGCACCCTGCTCAACGTGGCGCGCAACCTGGTCGATCACGGCGTGCCCCTGATCGGCGTGAACCAGGGGCGGCTCGGGTTTCTGGCCGACGTGCCGGTGGACGGCATGCTGCCCATCCTCGACCGCATGCTCGCCGGCGCCTACGTCGCCGAAGAGCGCATCTTGCTCACCGCGCGGGTGGAGCGGGGCGAGGCGGTGCACCGCAGCACCCACGCCTTCAACGACGTGGTGGTGAGCAAGAGCACCCTGGGCCGGCTGATCGAGTTCGAGGTGTACGTCGATGATCAGTTCGTCTACAGCCAACGCGCCGACGGCATGGTGGTGTCCACCCCCACCGGTTCCACCGCCTATGCCCTGTCCGCCGGCGGGCCCATTCTGCACCCCACCTTAGAAGCCTTCGTGCTCATCCCCATCTGCCCGCACACCCTGTCGGCGCGCCCCATCGCGGTGAACAGCTCGTCCGAGATCGAGATCAACCTGATCCACGCGCATGATGCCCGCGTGCACTTCGACGGCCAGGAGCATGCCGACCTCGAGCTGGGCGACCGCGTGGTCATCCGCCGCGCCGTCAACACCGTGCGCCTGCTGCACCCGCAGGGCCACAACTACTACGACACCCTGCGCCAGAAGCTGCACTGGGGCGAGAAGCTCAGCTGAGCCCGCCGCGTCGCAGACGGCGCAGCAGGAACCGGGCCGGATCGAGCGCCGCGGCCAGGTCCGTCTCCACCGGTAACGGCTCGCCCTCGATCCGGCTGGCGAGCAGCTCGGCCGCCAGCCAGGCCCAGGTGAGCCCCCTGGAGGCCAGCGCGAGCAGGGCATAGGCATTCGGCAGGCGGGGAAAGGCCTCCAGCTGTGCCTCCCGGTCGGCCGGGCAGCCGGCGGCGATGGCGCCCACCACCGGCAGGCGGTCCGGCGCCACGCTGCGAAAGCCCACACGACCGTCAAGCCCGCCGGGTTCCAGCTGCGCAGCGGCGCCGGGCAGCATCTGCCGCAGCCGGGCCAGATTGGCGGCATGACCCTCGGGGCGCGGCTGCGGATCATCGTCGAAATCGTAGGTGGCGCCCACGCAGGCCCAGTGGTCCACCGGCGGGGTGAGATAGCCCTCGCGGCAGAGCGCGAGCTTGAGGGGCGGCAGCCATGCCGCCGGCAGATGGGTCACCTGGCCGCGCACACGGCGCAGGGGCAGCGGTGGGGCGGCCTGCGGCCACAACCCCCCACAGCCGTCGGCCAGCACCAGCACCGGGGCGGCGGCGAGCACCCGGCCGGCGGCGTCCAAGGCCTCCCAGCCGGGGCCGCCCGGCCGCACGGCCGCCACCTGCACGCCATAGCGAGCGGCGAGCCGCGCCTGGCCGCGCTTGATCAATGCGGCGCACACGCTGGCCGGCTGCGCCCAGCCGCCGGCGGGAAAGAACCAGCCGCCCTGCTCGAGCCGCCAGCCGGCGAGCGCCGCGGCCTCGTCCCGATCCAGCCAGCGCACGTAGTCCGGCGGATAGGCGTGGCGCGCCACCACCGCCGCCTGGTGTTCGGCGTGGCGTGCATCGCGCGCCAGGTGCAGCAGGCCGCAAGCCGCCCAGCGCGGGGCGGGGTCGAGCGCCCCCCAGGCGCGCAGGCTGGCGAGGAAGGCGGCGCGGGTGAAACGCGAGGCGAGATTGTCGTCCAGCGACAGCAGCGGCCGGACGATGCCGGCCAGGTTGCCGGAGGCCTCCTGCGCCGGGGCGCCATGGCGCTCCAACAGCGTCACCGACCAGCCGCGGGCGGCGAGCCGCTCGCCAATCGCCGCCCCCGCCAGCCCCGCGCCCACCACCAGGGCCTGGCGTTGCGCGGCGGACGGGGACGGCTGCAGAGTCGGGCTGGCGGCGCGTTCGATCACCCCGGCCAACATGTGCCGCTTGCGACCGTAGCCCGGGCGTTTTTCGACACGAAAGCCGGCCTCGGCGAGCGCTGCGCGCACCGCACCGGATACGCACCAGGTGGCCAGTGTCGCCCCGGGCGCGGCCAGCCGCGCCAGCCGGCGCAACAGCTCAGGACGCCAAAGCTCGGGGTTGTTCCGCGGGTCGAAACCGTCCAGATAGAAGGCGTCCACCCGTGCGCTCAGACGCGGCAGCAAGGCCTGCGCTGTGCCGAACATCAGGGTGAGGACGACCCGGCCGCCGTCGAATTCCAGCCGGTGCAAACCCGCCGTCAGCATCGGCCATTGCACCCGCAGCCGCTCGGCCAAGGGCGCAAACTGCGGCCACAGGGTGTGCAGTCGGGCGAGATCGGGTGCGGTGAAGGGATGGGCCTCCACCGACAGGTAGTGCAGGCGGGTGCAGGCCTGCGGATCCTCGCGCCAGGCCGCCCAAGTGGCGAGGAAGTTGAGCCCGGTGCCGAAGCCTAGCTCCAGGATGACGAAACGCTCCCGGCCCTGCCAGCGCTGCGGAAGGGCGTTGCCGCCCAGGAAGACGTACTCGGCCTGCCCTGGGCCGCCATCGGCGGAGTGATAGACGTCCTGATAGTCCTCCGACCAGGGCGTGCCTGTGGCGGTGAAGGCGAGCCGGGCGGGGGTGAGCATATGGGGAGTGAGGGGTGAGGGGTGAGGCGTAAGGCGAGAGGCGGGAGGGGGTCAGGGGAGGGTGGCGAGCAGGCGCGGCAGGAAGACGATCAGGCCCACGACGGCGGCGGCCAGGCTGGCGAGCAGCACCGCCCCGGCGGCCAGGTCCTTGGCCTGTCCGATCATGCGGTCGTGCGCCGGGTGAAGGCGGTCGGCCAGGGCCTCCAAGGCGCTGTTGGCCGCCTCCAGCCCCAGCACCAGGCCAAAGCACAGGATCACCAGGGCCCACTCCACGGCGGTGATCCGCAGGCCCAGGCCGGCCAGGACGACCGCACCCGCGATCGTCAGGTGGATACGGAAATTGCGCTGGCGGGCGGCCAGGGCGATGCCGCGGCCGGCGCAGACGAAGGCCTGCGCGAGCCCTCGCCGCTGCGCCGCGCTCATGCGGCGCGCTGATAGGTCCCCACCAGCTCGGCGCGTGCCAGCACGTGCCCCTGCATGGCCTGCTCCAGTTGCGCCTTGGTCGGCTGCCCGAGGTCCGGCAGGCGGCAGTCGAGGGCGTACAGGGTGTGGATGTAACGATGCCGGCCTTTGGGCGGGCAGGGACCGCCGTAGCCCGTGCGCCCCCAGTCGTTGCGTCCCTCCAGGGTCCCCGCCGGCAGTTGCGCCACCGCCTCCGCCAGCCCGCTGCAATCCGGCGGCAGGTTGTACAGCACCCAGTGCACCCATATGCGCCTGGGCGCCTCGGGGCTGGGCACGTCGGGGTCGTGCACGATCAGGGCGAGGCTCTGCGCGCCCGCGGGCACGCCGGCAAAGTCCAGCGGCGGGGAGATGTCGCGCCCGTCGCAGGTGTAGAGGCGCGGGATTGCCCCCATGTGGGGGAAGGCGGATGAGGTGAGCTGCATGACGATCTGCCTCAGGCAACCTTTTTCTGTTCTTCGACCAAAGCGCCCAGGCGCTCCTCGACCTCACGCACCTTGGCCTCGTGATGCGCGACGACCTCCTTCAGGCCGTGGGGCACGAAACGCTGCAGGATGTCGCGCATGAGCGGCTGATAACCCACACCGTGATGGGCGGCAATCAGCTTGTAGGCGGCGATCAGGCCCTTGGGCAG
>JANWZL010000067.1 GCA_025054655.1 Thiobacillaceae bacterium
CATCATCCTCGCGGGCGCGCAGGTCGTCGGCCACAAAGCTGGCGTTGACCCGCTCCAGACTGGCGAAATCGAGCCGCTCCACCCACGCCTCGGCCACAAAACCACGCAGCAGGTCCTCCACCACCCGCGGGTGGGAAAACAACAGCTTGTAGCCCGAATCGTGCGGGGCGGACGGCCTGGGCAGGCAAGGGCGCGGTGTCGGTGGGCATGATCGCGTTTGCCGCTCTTGGGTGTCGAGCACCCGGCCGTCGCATCGGGGCGTGCAGCGGACAGCGCCGGCAAACGTGGCGGACTGTGCCGTCGCGTCACACAGAATCCGCGTGACGACGAGTTGCCGGCCCGTCGGCAGGGCCATAGAATGGGCAGCCAGTGGCGTGGCGGTGGGCGGGGTCGGCCTGCCGCGGTGGGTGGGGTGTGTGCGGCCTGAGGGGTGAACGCGGGGAGGCGAGCGATGAGACTGCGCGTAGTGTTGTTTCTGGCCTGTCTGTGCGGTCTGCCGGTCCAAGCCGCGGTGGACCTCAACACTGCCACCCAATCGGAGCTGGAGTCGCTGCCGGGTATCGGCCCGGCCAAGGCGCAGGCCATCATCGACTATCGGCGCCAACACGGACCGTTTCAATCGGTGGACGATCTGCAGAAGGTCCGGGGCATCGGGCCGGCCACGGTGGAGCGCCTGCGGGCGGACGTGACGGTCGGTGCATCCAAGCGACCGGCACAGCGGCGATGAAGATGCCCCCTTGGGGGGCGCCTCGCCCGGTGGTTGCGGCCTACGGCGCGCCCGCGGACCGGTGCGCCAGGATGCCGTGTAAGGGTCGTGTGTGAGCGACGTTGTAGGAGCGACGTTGTAAGAGCGACGTGTAGGAGCGACGTCAGTCGCGACCCTACGGCGACCACCCCGGCAGCCGTGCCTGGCACAGGCCGCCGGTCGCGGCTTACGCCGCTCCTACAACACGGCGGCGGTGGACCAGGGTGGTAGGAGCGACGTTGCAGGAGCGACGTCAGTCGCGACCCCACGGCGACCACCCCGGCACCCGTGTCCGCACAGGCCTCAGGTCGCGGCTTACGCCGCACCTACAACACGGCGGCGGTGGACCAGGGTGGTAGGAGCGACGTGTAGGAGCGACGTCAGTCGCGACCCCACGACGACCACCCCGGCACGCGTGTCTGGCACAGGCCTCAGGTCGCGGCTTACGCCGCTCCTACCCAAACAACCAGCGCCCCCAAGGCGACGTTGAAGCATTTTAGGAGCGACGTGTAGGAGCGACGTCAGTCGCGACCCCACGACGACCACCCCGGCACGCGTGTCCGCACAGTCGCGGCCTACGCCGCGCCTACAGAGGGGATGTGGGGTCTATCCACACCGCATCCCACAGCGGGTATTCGCGCAGGGAACGGACTAGTCCGGCGCGCAGCGGATTGGCCACGATGTAGCGGGCCACCGCGCGCACGTCCTCGTCACGCCGCAGGGCGTGGTCGTAATACCCGGTCTGCCACAGCTTCAGACCAGGGCGGCCACGGGCCAGATTGACCATACGGGCGCTGTTGCTTTTGAACCATTGCACCACGGTAGGCAGCGGGGATTCGCGTGCCAGGCTAAACAGCCAGTGCACGTGGTCGGGCATGATCACGTAGGCCAGGGTATGCGCGGCACCGGCGTGCTCCAGCTGTATGAGGGTGCGTACTACCGCGCGCCCAAGGGTGAGGTCGGCGAACACGGGCGCACGCGCGTGGGTGGCCGTGGTGACGTGGTACAGACGCCCGGGTTCGGACACACGCCCCTTGCGCAGGGCGCGCTGGCCTGGGCGGTTGCTGGCGGGTGGAGGCATAGGCGCGGGGCGGGACAACGGTCGCATTGTGGCGCAGCCGATCGCATGCGTACAGGGTGAGGTGAAAACCTGGTCGCGGCTTACGCCGCTCCTACCCAAACAACCAGCGCCCCCAAGGCGACGTTGAGCATTGTAGGAGCGACGTTGTAGAGCGAGGTGTAGGAGCGACGTCAGTCGCGACCCCACGGCGACCACCCCGGCACGCGTGTCCGCATGAGCCGCCGGTCGCGGCTTACGCCGCTCCTACATGGGACGGTGGAGGACAAGGCGGTAGGAGCGCGTTGTAGGAGCGAACGTCAGTCGCGACCTACGATACCCCCCACGCCGCACCACAGCACACACTCACCACAGGTCGGGGCTAACACCGCGTCAGCGAAACGACGATGGTAATAGGCACACCCCGGATCACCACACCCACGGGTCTAAGCCAAGAGACTGTAACCCGTTACGTGAGGCGCTGGCTCGGCACCTTGCAATGTCTTGAGCCGAGGCTGCATCCATACGGCAGCGGCACTGCTTGCGTTGGTGTAAGATGCAATAGCCTGTGTCCGGGCGAATGAACCCTCTATGAACACCCTGACCTTCGATACCCTCAAATTCGTCGAGCGCCTCAAGGCGGCCGGCGTCCCGGAACCGCAGGCCAAGGCGGAAGCCGAGGCGCTCGCCGAGGCGCTGGCACAGACGATCGCCATCCGCGAGCTGGCGACAAAGACAGACCTGGAGGTCTTGAAGTCGGACGTCATCAAATGGGTGGCCGGCCTGCTGCTGGCCCAAGCCGCCTTGGTGGCCGCCTTGGTCAAATTGCTGTAACTCGCCCAATTGGGCGCCATGTAATATAAACCTCGTACAGCAGGTCAGCCCCCATAGTTGTGGCTAACGCCTCTCTTGTTCCTAGCAATCAGGGACGTACCCGGATACAGATCCGTCAGAGCCGGAAGCCGGCAATGGGGGCAGCGGGATGAAATGACACGGATTGCGCTACGCTTCATCCGGGCTACAGGGTAGGAGCGAGGTGTAGGAGCGACGACAGTCGCGACCCAAAGGGCGACAAATCCCGGCACCCGTGCCTGGCACAGGCCGCCGGTCGCGGCTTACGCCGCTCCTACCCAAACAACCAGCGCCCCCAAGGCGACGTTGAGCATTGTAGGAGCGACGTATAGGAGCGAGGTGTAGGAGCGACGTCAGTCGCGACCACCCTAACCACGGCACCCTTGTCCGCATGGGCCGCAGGTCGCGGCTTAAGCCGCTCCTACATGGGACAGTGGAGGACTAGGCGGTAGGAGCGCCATTGTAGGAGCGACGTCAGTCGCGACCCCGCGGCGACCACTCCGGCAGCCGTGTTTGCATAGGTCGCAGGTCGCGGCTTACGCCGCTTCGACAATCACAATGTTTTATCCATCGCCGGGGGCGAACAGCGCCGCGACCTCGCCGGCGTCGAGGACGTAGTCCTGATTGCAGACCTCGTCGTGGATGTGGATTTGCCCCTGCTCGTGCAGGATGGCCTCGCATTCGCTGCGGCCCAGGCTGCGCAGCATGTGGCGCACCTTGTCCCAGTCGCGCGGGCAGTGGTAGCGCACCGGGCGCGGGTCGTAGACGCGGATGTCCTCCTCCGGGAAGAGGCGGGTGAGCAGCTGGATGGTCGGCAGCCGCAGCAATTCATCTGGCTGCAGGGTGCGGGCGAGCAGGCTGAGGCGGTTCCAGCCGTCCGGGTCGCGCGCGTCGGCCCCTGGCAGTTTCTGCAGGAATAGGCCGCTGGCCGCCTGTTCCGAGGCGGCCAGGGCAAGCAGCGCCGGTTGTTGCTCGGAGCGCGCGAGATAGTGCTCGAAGATGGCCGCGATGCTGTCGCCATCGAGCGGCACCAGGCTCTGATAGGGCTGGCGCATGCCGGCTACGTCGAGGGTGAGGGCGAGCCGGCCGTGGCCCAGCAGATCGGGCACTGGGGCGGGGGCCACGGGGTCGGTGCAGCGGGCCATGCCCTTGAGGCGCAGCTGCTGGTCGCAATCGAGCAGCAGCAGGGAGACCGGCCCCGTGCCGCTGAGTTGGAAGGTCATGCGGCCGGGCTGTTTGAGGTTGGCGGCGATCAGCACGGTGACCGCCGTCAGCTCGCCCAGCAGCCGCACCACGGGCGGTGGGTAGCCGCGGCCGGCGAGCATCTGCCGCCAGGCCTCGTTGAGCTGCACGAAGGCGCCGCGGATGTCCAACCGCTCGAACAGGAAGCTGCGGCAGTAGTCGTGTACGGGGGGTGCAGACACGGTGGCTGGCCTCGGGGTGATGTCATCATTCTAGCCCGGCGTATCATGTGGGGTGGACCTCATGAGGTGAGCCGACATGAGACTGCTGAGCTGGAACATCCAATGGGGCCGGGGCATGGACGGCCGCGTGGACTTGGCACGCATCGCCGGGCACATCCAGGCCCTGGGCGAGTTCGACGTCATCTGCCTGCAGGAGGTGGCGGTGAATTTCGCCGGCCTGCCGGGCAGCCTGGGCGAGGATGGGGTGGCCGAGCTGGCAAGCCGGCTGCCGGGCCACACACCCGTGTATGCGCCGGCGACCGATGTCCCGGACGGCCGCGGCGGCCGTAAGCTGTTCGGCAACGCTCTGTTCACGCGCCTGCCGCTGGGTCAGGTGTGGCGCCATCTGCTGCCTTGGCCGGCGGACCCGGCCCTGCCCAGCATGCAGAGGGTGCTGCTGGAGGCGGTGGTGGAGTCTGCCCTGGGCCCGGTGCGGGTGCTGACCACGCACCTGGAGTATTACTCGCGCCTGCAGCGCAGGGCGCAGATCGAGGCGATCCGCGCCCTGCACGCCGAGGCCTGCGCGCACGCCCGCACCCCGCGCCGGGGTGAGGGGGAGGAGGGCGGCAGCTTCGAGGTCTTCCCTCGACCTGCATCGGCCCTGCTGTGCGGCGACATGAACTTCCCGGCCTGGGCGGATGAGCGTGCCCGCTTGCTCAGCCCGTTCGCCGACGGCACGCCGGCCTTCGTGGATGCATGGACGGTGCTGCACGGCGACCGACCGCACCCGCCCACGGTCGGCATCCACCCGGTGGACTTCGTCGATCGGCCGGAGTGTTTCGATTTCTGGTTCCTGACCGAGGATCTGGCGCCCCGCCTGCGGGCGTACGGGGTCGATGCGCAGACCGCGGCCTCGGATCATCAGCCGGTGTGGATCGAGCTCGTCTAGGGCTTGAGTATCGCCAGCGAGCGGTTATCTTCTAGCCGTCTTGTCCGCGACTGGCCGTATGCCCCCCGCATTCACCTTGCCCAACCTGCTCACCGCCACGCGCTTGCTGATGGCGCCGATGGTGGTGTGGTTGATCGTCCAGGGCGCCACCGCCGCCGCCTTCGGGTGGTTCGTGGCAGCGGCGCTGACAGACCTGCTCGACGGCAGCCTGGCGCGCTGGCTCGATCAGAAGACGGTGCTCGGCGCCTGGCTGGACCCCATCGCCGACAAGGCGATGCTGCTGGGCACCCTGCTCGCGCTGGCCTGGGCCGGGTCGGTCCCGGTCTGGCTTGCCGTCGTGGTGTTGGCGCGCGATGCGGTGGTGCTCGGCGGGGCGGGCGCCTTCAGGCTGCTGACCGGTCGTCTGGAGGTGGCGCCCACCCTGTCCGGCAAGGCGGCCACCTTCGCCGAGTTCACCCTGGTCAGCCTGATCCTGGCCGAGCTCGCCTTCGCGCCGGGGCTGACGCCGTGGCTGCCGCCGCTCATCCTGCTCACCGCCTTCTTGGTGGTGGCCTCTGGCCTGCACTACGTGTGGCTGTGGTCGCGCAAGACCCGCGACTTCCTGCGCGGCCGGCAGCCGTCATAGACGGAAGCGCTCCACCCCGGCGTTCAGGTCGCCGGCCATGGCCTGCAGGTCGTCGCCCACGCCGCGCACGGCCTTGACCTGCTCGGCGGCCACGCGTGCGGCCTGACTGATCGTCTCGACGCGCTCGCGCACCGACTCGGCCACCCGCCCCTGTTCGCGCGCGTTTTCCGCCACCTGGTCGGTCATGGTGGTGATGCGGCGGATGGCCGCGGCGATCTCGGCCAGCGCCTGCGCCGTCTTGTTCATGTGCGCCACCCCGTCGTGAGAACGCTCCTCTGCCTCCTGGATGACCCCGACCGCCTCGCTGGAGGCCTGCTGTACCTTGGTGATGATGCGTTCGATGTCGCCGGTGGCGCTCTGCGTGCGCCCGGCCAGGGTGCGCACCTCGTCGGCCACGACGGCGAAGCCGCGGCCCTGCTCGCCGGCGCGCGCCGCCTCGATGGCGGCGTTGAGGGCGAGCAGGTTGGTCTGCTCGGCGATCTCGCGGATGAGCCCCAGCACCTGGCTCACCTCGCGGCTGTCGGCATCCAGCCTGCGGATGACCGCCACCGCCTCCTTGAGCTGGGCGTTCATGGCCTCGATGGCGGCGAGCGAATCGGCGGCGGTGCGGGTGCCCGAGTGGGCCTGCGTATCGGCTGCCTGCGCCGCCTGCGCGACCTCGTCGATACGACCGGCCACTTCGCGGGCGCTGGCGGCCATGGTGCGGATCTCACCCGCCAGGGCCTCGGTGTCTGCGAGCTGGTGCGCCACGCTGTCCTGCGAGCGGGTGGCGGCGGCCACTAGCCGGCGGGTGGCCTGGCCGAGCTGGTTGCTGGCCTCGTGCACGCGGCCGAGCAGGCTGCAGAAGCGGTCGATCATGGCGTTGAAGGCGGCCGCCGCCGCGCCGATCTCGTCGCGCGAGAGCACCGGTGCGCGCAGGCTGAGGTCCGAGTCCCGCTCCATGCGCGCCATGGTCTGCGCGAGCTGCTTGAGCGGGCGGGTGACGAAGCGCAGCATGAGCAGGATCATGAGGATGAAACCGGTGCTGAACAGGGCGATGTGGATGCCGGCGCTGGTGAGCGCGCTCGCGCGGATGGCGGCATCGACGGGGGCGAGGTCGTAGCTGATGCGCACCGCGCCCAGCACCGTGCCGGACGGCACCTGATGGCAGCCCAGGCAGTTGACGCCGCGGGTGTTCGCCGTGGCGCGGTAGGGCCGGATTAGGGTGAGCCGGCGTCCCTGCGGGGTGTCCTCGATCAGACGCACCTCCTCGCCGGCAAGCGCCCTTTGGTCGAGGGCATCGACGGGGGCCTCGTCGGCCAGACCTGGGCCATACTGGCCCGCTACCGCAGGGCCGCGCACGACGCGCGCCTCGACGATGTTGGCGCGCTGGCGATAAGTCTGGCGTAGCTCGCCGCGCTGGTCCATGCCACCGGCGAGCATCAGTTTGTTCAGGCCGTCGAAATAGCCGTCGACCAGGGTGGCGGTCTCCGAGGCGACGAAATCCTCGGCCTGGCGCTTGAGCGTGTGGTGGGTGTGATAAAGGCTCAGGCCGAGTTCGATGACGAAGACCACGGCCGCCACCGCCAGCACCTTGGCCGCCACGCGGCGGGTGAAGATGCCAAAGACCTTGCGCATGGGAGACTCCATCCTCTCGCTGTCGGTACGACGGGTTATCGGCCTGGCAAGGTCAGGGCTTGAATCCCGTCGTCCGCACGACGCCGCAGGCACGGACACCGCCTTTCATGCCGCACCACGGATGACTCTTCGGGCTAGGGACGCGATGCGGACTGCAGGGCCTGCCAGCGCTGTTGCAGGCGCTTGACCGAGACCGGCTGGGCGGTGCGCACCTCCTGGGCGAACAAGGCGATGCGCAACTCCTCCAGCAGCCAGCGGAACTCGGTAAGCGCCGGGTCGTCCGGCCGTTGGCGGGCGGCCTCGCGCCAGGCATCGAGCAGCGGCGCCAGCTCGCGCGCGGCGGCGGCGTCGCGGCGGGGGTCGCGGGCGAGTTTCTGCAGCCGCAGCTCCAGCGCCTGGAGATAGGCCGGCAGCCGCCGACGCCAGGCCGGCGCAGTGGCACTGAGGAAATCGGGCGGCAGCAGGGCGGCGAGCTGCTGCCGCATGTCCTCCACGGCGCCGCGCCAGGCGGCAGGGGCACGTTCGAACTGGCCGTTGAGCCTGCTGGCCGTGTCGATCAGGCCCTGGGCCAGTGTCGCCAGCGCCTCGATGCGCTCGGACAGCCGTGGCCGGGCCGACTGCCAGGCGGCGGTGAAGGCGTCGCCGCTGCGTACGTCGGCTGCGTCGAGCGGCTGCAGGGCCTCCGCACAGGCCGTCTGCATGATCTCGCGCACGAGCCCGGCGCAGCCCAGACCGGGGTGGAATAGGGCCCATTGCAGACAGGCGTTTTTCAGCCGCGTCGTGAGCATGCGCTCGGTCTGGCGGGCGTGGTCGGCATGGGCCAGCCACAGCAGCCGGCACACCCCCTGGCGATGGGCGGTGCGGGCGGCCGCGCGCGTGTCGAACGGACGCAGGGCCACGCTGCCGTCGTCTTGCAGCGCGAGCGCGGGATAGACCGTCAGCCGCGTGCGTCCGGACTGGACCACGGCCTCCTCTGGCAGGGTGTCGAAGTCCCAGGCGGTGATCCCATCGCGCCGCCAGTCGGCAGCAGAGGCCTGCAGGGCCTCGCCCGCCGCGGGGGCCAGATGGCGGCGCAAGGCGGCGAGATCACGGCCTTCGGCGAGCACACGGCCATCGGCGTCGAGGATGCGGTAGTTCATGACCAGGTGCGCCGGCAGGGCCTCCGGCCGCCAGGCCGAGCGCGGGATGTCGGCGCCGGTGGCGCGGCGGATGAAGGCGGTGAGGCTGGCGACGAGGTCGGCCGGCGGGTCCTCGGCGGCGAGCGGGGCGAGGGCCTGCGCGGCAGCGCGGGCGAACTCGGCCACGGGTGTGCAGTGGCGGCGCAGCGCCTGCGGCAGCGTCCGGATGAGGGCCTCGATGCGCTCGGCGAGCAGCCCCGGTACCAGCCAGTCGCCGGCCGTGGCTGGCAATTGGTTCAGGGCCGCCAGCGGCAGGCACAAGGTCACGCCATCGTCGTCGGCGCCCGGTTCGAAGCGGTAGGCGAGGGTGTAGGCGGCACCACCCAGCGTGAGTGTATGCGGAAACTCGGCCTCGCTCGGCCCTTGTGCAGGCAGCAAATGCTCACGCTCCAGAAATAGCAGCCTGGGCTGGCTCTGCTCCGCCTCTCGCCGCCAGGCCTCGAAGTCGCGCCCGTTGTGGATGCCGGCGGGGATGAGGGCGTCGAAGAAGGCGTACAGGGCGTCCTCGTCCGGCGCCAGGCGCGGGTTGCGGCTGCGCTCCGCCAGTTCCTCGAGCTCCGCCAGCAGGCGCCTGTTGTGCTGAAAGAACGGAGCGCGGCAGTCCCATTCGCCGCGCACCAGGGCGTGGCGGATGAAGAGCTCGCGGCTGAGGACCGGGTCGATAGGCCCGTAGTGCACGCGCCGGCCGCTGACCACCGGCAGCCCGTACAGGGTGGCGCGCAGGCTCGCCGCCACCTGGGCCGAGCGCTTCTCCCAGTGCGGGTCGCTATAGCTCAGCTTGAGCAGGTGCCGCCCCGCCTGTTCGATCCACTGCGGCTCCACCCGCGCCACGGTACGGGCATACACCCGCCGGGTGTGCACGATCTCGGCGGCCACGATCCACTTCGGCTTGCCGCGCACACCGCTGGCAGGATGCGGCACGAAGCGCAGACCGCGTGCGCCCAGGTAATCGCCCTCGTCGGTGAGCATGCCCACGTTGCCGAGCAGCCCGGCGAGCAGCGCTTGGTGCAGCGGGGCGTACAGCGGCCAGGACGCGGCCGGCTGATCTGGCTCGGGCGGCGCGTGCAGCTCGCCCACCGGCCAGCCCTGCTCCTTGACCAGGTTGGCCAGCTGGCCATGCACGTCGCGCCATTCGCGCACGCGCAGCGGCGAGAGGAACTCCGCCTGCAGGGCGGCGCGGAACTTGCGCTGCGACTTGCGATGCGCGTTAAGCTCGTTGATGTGTCGCCACAGCCGCAGGATGGCGAGGAAATCGGAGTGCGCGTCGGCATGGCGGCGATGGCGCTCGTCCGCCGCCGCCTGCGCATCCAGCGGCCGCTCGCGCGGGTCCTGCACCGACAGGAAGGCGGCGATCACCAGCACCTCGGCCAGGCAGCCCAGGCCGCGCGCAGCGATCAGCATGCGGCCGATGCGCGGGTCCACCGGCAGACGAGCCAGTTCGCGGCCGATGACGGTGAGCTCGGCCTGGTCGTCCAGGGCATTGAGCTCAGCGAGCAGCGCCAAGCCGTCGCGCACCCGCTTGGGCTCGGGCGGATCGGGGAAGGGGAAGGTCTCGATCGGCGGCAGCCCTAGCGCCTTCATGCGCAGAATCACGCCGGCGAGCGAGGAGCGCAGCAGTTCGGGCGTGGTGTGGGCCGGGCGGGCGAGGTAGTCCTGCTCGTCGTACAGCCGGATGGCGATCCCCGGCCCCAGACGCCCGCAGCGCCCGGCACGCTGGCGCGCGGCCGACTGGGCGATCGGCTCGATCTTCAGCTGCTCGATCTTCAGCCGCAGCGAATAGCGCTTCACGCGCGCCAGCCCGGTGTCCACCACGTAGCGGATGCCCGGCACGGTGATGGAGGTCTCCGCCACGTTGGTGGCGAGCACGATGCGACGCCCCGTGTGCGGCTGGAACACACGCTGCTGCTCGGCGAGCGACAGGCGGGCATACAGCGGCAGGATCTCGGTGTCGGGCGGGTGGTGTTTGCGCAGCGCCTCCTGCGCCTCGCGGATCTCGCGCTCGCCGGGCAGGAACACCAGGATGTCGCCCGGCCCCTCGGCGGCCAGTTCGTCCACGGCGGCGAGCAGGGCGGCGTTCACATCGGTCTCGGCGCCCGCACCGGTCTTGTCGTCGTCCTGTGCCGGGGCGGCGGCCGGCAGGGGCGGCCGGTAGCGGATCTCGACCGGGTAGGTGCGGCCGGCCACCTCGAGCACGGGCGCCCCCTCGAACCAGGCGGCGAAACGCTCGGCCTCCAGGGTGGCGGAGGACAGGATCAGCTTGAGATCCTGGCGCTGCTTGAGCAGCAGCTTGAGATAGCCCAGCAGGAAGTCGATGTTGAGGCTGCGCTCGTGCACCTCGTCGAGGATGAGGGTGTCGTAGCCTGCCAGGTGCGGGTCGCCCTGGATCTCGGCGAGCAGGATGCCGTCGGTCATGACCTTGATGCGCGTGGCGGGCCCGACGTGGTCGGTGAAGCGCACCTGCCAGCCGATGAAGCCGCCCAGCTCGGTGCCGGTCTCCTGCGCCAAGCGCGCGGCCACGCTGCGGGCGGCGATGCGGCGCGGCTGGGTGAGTCCGATCAGGCCCGTGCGCCCGCGCCCTGCGGCCCAGGCGATCTTGGGCAACTGGGTGGTCTTGCCCGAGCCGGTCTCGGCGCATACGATCACCACCGGATGCGCGCGCAGGGCCGCGGCGATGGCCTCGCGCTCGGCGCTTATGGGCAGCTCGGGCGGGAATTCGATGCGCGGCTCGGACAGCGGTGGGGTGTCAGACATGGGGCGCGATGATAGCGGTATGGGCTAGGCTCGCCCACATGCGTCGAACGGGCCTGGGCTACGCCCTGATCCTCGGCCTGAGCCTGGCTGCGCGGGCGGAGACGCTCGATCTCGGGGGGCTCGCGCTCAGCGTCGCCCCGCCCTGGCAGCGGGCCGCGGCCGAGGAGGAGGCCCGCGCCGGCGGCATCCTCCTGCGCCGGGACGACCTCGTTCTGCTCATCCCCGCACACCGGCCGCGCCTGCGCACGGATGAGGGGCGTTTCTTCCAGCAGCTGGAGACGCTCTGGCGTGCCCGCTATGGCGAGCAGCTCGCGCTCGACTGGCTGACGGCGGCTGGCTTGCGCTGGCGGGTCGCGCGCCGGCCCAGCCTGGACCATGCCGACGCGGTGGTGTTCCACGTGGTGGGCGTAGCCGCGGGGCAGGCCCTGCACCTCGTCGTGCATGCGCCTGCGCACGTCACCGCGCTGCCGCCTGCGGTGCACGCGCTGCTGGCCGGGCTTGCAGCGCCAGGGACGCCGCCGGCCGGGCGCTGGACCTTGGTGGAGCGCATCCATGGCCTGCCGGCGGACAATGCGCTCGACGCCCTGCTCGCCGCCGAGCGCGCCCGCCTGCCGGGCGAAGGCGGCGTCACCGGTGTGCGCCTGCAGCTGCAGGAGGATGGCCTCGTCACGGCGCTGCAGGGCTATGTGGCGCAGCGCGCCGGGCGCGCACAACGGCGGCAGCCGGTGGAGTGGGAGTGGCACCTGCGCTGGCGGCCGCCCGCGGCTACGCTGCCGGCGTCCGGCCGCCTCACCCTGCAGCCGACGCAGTTGCCGGCACAGGTGCGGCTCGAGGTCGCGCTCAGGACCTGGTGCGGCAGCGAGGCGGCAGTGCGCGCCTGGGCCGGGCAACTGCGCCAGGGGAGCGCCTCGGAGGGCCTGCCAGCGGCGGCCTGCGAAACCGCGGCGGCCCACACGACGCTGCTGAGGGTAGGCGCATCGCCGCCGGCGGCCGACCTCTTGCTGCCCCCGGCCGCGTCGGCAGACCCCGCGGTCCCCGTCTGGCTACTGCTTAGCGTGCGCCCCGTGCTCGACGGCGAGGGACCTGGCGCGGCGCTGCTGCCAGCGCTCGCCGTGCATTACCTGTACCGTTTCGAACCGCAGGGAAACGCTGAATGAATCTGCTGCGTGCGCAGGCTGCGTCGCGTGCAGCTCGGCTGCCTCACCTCCTCAAGCCATGTCTGGCGGTTGGCGCTGCGGGCGCCTGGCCCTCCACCCGCCCGCGGCGATTTCTGCAGCGTTTCCTCAGCGCTGAAGATAGCGGCGGTCGTCGAAGGTGGCCACCCACTGCGGTCTGTACACCACTAGCAGGGTCATCACCATACCGGTGACGAAGGCCTCGCTCCAGGCCATGAGCAGGTAATAGGGCAGGTACTCGCGCATGAGGTAGTCCAGCCCGTACACGCCCAGGACGGCGGCGAGCCCCGTGGAGGCGAGCCCCACCGCGCCGATGGCGATGGCGGCGCCGAAGAAGGCGTTGACGAAGATGTAGATGAACAGGTGGTTGGGCAGCCGGCGGTCGGCCAGGCGGTAGATGGCCCAACTGACGGCCACCGGCACCACGCCAGTGACCAACAGGTTGGCGGGATAGGCGAGATATTGACCGTCCCACACCGCCAGGGCGGCGGTGACCAGGGCGAGGGCGAGCAGGGCGAAGGCCGGGCGGAACATCAGGGTCAGCACGGTCGCACCCAGCAGGTGGAAGCTCAAGCCCGGCTTGATGCCGGTGCGGATCAGCCACAGCGCGAGCACCGCCACCGTCGCGCCGAGAAAGACGTTGAGGTTGTCGCGGTCGCGCAGCATGCGCCAGCGGCAGGTGCGCACATGCCACCATGCGCCCGCCGCCAGCGCGAACCACAGCGCCAGGGCGAACACAGGCGGCAGGTGATCGGAGATCAGGTTCATCCGTGGGTTATACTGTAAGTTTTGCGCGCGGTATGCTCTAGCTCAGGCCTATGCGACTGGCCCTGTTCGACTTGGACAACACCTTGCTCGCCGGAGATTCCGACTTCGAGTGGGCGCAGTTCCTCATCGCCCAGGGGGTGCTCGACCGCGAGTTGCACGAGGCGCGCAACCGTGAATTCTACCGGCAGTACCTGGAGGGCACGCTCGACATCCAGGCGTTTTTGAATTTCCAGCTGCAACCCCTCGCGCGCCACCCACGCGAGCAGCTCGAGGCCTGGCATGCGCAGTTCATGCGCACGCGCATTCTGCCCATGATCGCCCCCGGCACCCCCGCCCTGCTCGCCCGTCATGCCGCTCACACGCGGGTGATCGTCACCGCCACCAACAGCTTCGTCACCGCCCCCATCGCCCGTCACCTGGGGGTGGAACACCTCATCGCCACCGAACCGGAGCAGATCGATGGCCGCTACACGGGCCGCGTGAGCGGCATCCCCTCCTTCCGCGCGGGCAAGGTGCTACGGGTGGAGCAATGGCTCGGCGAGCGGGGACTGACCTGGGCGGACGTGGCGGAGAGCTGGTTTTACTCCGATTCGCACAACGACCTGCCCTTGTTGGAGCGGGTGACGCATCCGGTGGCGGTGGACCCCGACGAGCGCCTGCGCGCCCACGCCGAGCGGCATGGCTGGCCGGTGATCAGCCTGCGCCGGGAGGGGGGCTAGAGTGGCGCAGACGGCGCACGCGCGCGAGCTGCGCGCCCACATCCGGTTGCTCACGGTGCTGCTGGGCAAGACGCTGAAGACCCAGCTCGACCCACAGCTGTACGCCACCCTCAACGCCCTCATGCGCAGTTTCGCAGGCGAGCGTGGGCGTGAGTTCGAGGGCCGGGTGGCGCGGCGTGTCACGCGCATGATCGCCGGGCTCGACCCCAGCGCGCTCAACCAGCTCATCCGCACCTTCAGCATCTACTTCAGCCTGTTGTCCGTGGCGGAGGAGATCGCCCAGCTGAAGGAGCGGCAGCGGGCGGTGCAGGCGGGGGGGTGCCTGTGGGCCGGCTCCTTCCACGACGCGCTCACGACCCTCAAGCATCAGGGGGTAGACGCGCAGGGGCTGGCGCGACTGCTGACGCAGCTCACCTACATGCCGGTCATCACCGCCCATCCCTCGGAGGCCAAACGGCGCACCATCAAGAGCGCCCTGCAGGGCATCTTCCGCAGCCTACGCGACCTGGACGACCCGCGTCTGCGCGGCTTTCACCGCGAGGAGGTGAAACAGCGCCTGGCCAACCAGATCCAGGTGCTGTGGAAGACCGACGAGGTGCGTGCCCAGCGCGTCGAGGTGCTCGACGAGGTGGCCAGTGGCCTGTCCTATTTCCCCAGCTCGCTGTTCGCCGCCGTGGTGCGGGTGTATCGCAACTTCGATCAGGCCCTGGCCGACGTCTATGGGCGCGAGACGGTGCAGCGGCTCGGCGTGCCCGCGTTCCTGCGCTTCGGCTCCTGGATCGGCGGCGACCGCGATGGCCACCCCCTGGTCACCGCCGAGGTCACGCGCACCGCCTGGTGGTTGCAGGCACGGACCGCGCTGGCCGAATACCTGCGGCGGCTGGACGCGCTGATGGACGAGCTGACCTTTTCCGAGCGGCTGTGTCAGCCCAGCGCCGAGTTCCGCGCCGGGCTGGCTGCCGACGAGGCCTGGGCCGCACAGTGTTTCGAGGGGCAGCCCGAGCGCTACCGCCAGGAGCCCTATCGCCGCAAGCTCGCCCTCATGCGCTGGCGTCTGCGGCAGAACCTCACGCAGGTGCAGCTCGCCCTGGCCGGGGAGGAGGCGGACGCCCCCGCGGGCGCCTATCCCGATGCAGCGGCCTTCCTGCACGACCTGCGCGTCATCTACGCCTCGCTCGTCGGCCATGGCGACCGTGCGGTGGCCGAGGGCGCGTTGCTCGACCTCATCCGCCTGGTGGAGACCTTCGGTTTCCATCTGCTCGCCCTGGACGTGCGCCAGGAATCCGGCCGCCACACCCAGGCCGTGGCCGAGATCCTCTCCGCGGCCAAAGGGGTCGATTATCTCGCCCTTAGCGAGCGCGACCGCCAGACCGTGCTGTTGAGCGGCATCGCCCTGCCCGAATTCGTCCCCGATTACGACCCGCAGGCCCTGTCCGAGGACAGCCGCGAGACCCTGCGCGTCTTCCGGCTCATTGCGCAGATGCGGGGGCGGCTGGGACCGGCCTGTTTCGGCCGCTATGTCATCTCCATGACGCACAGCGCCAGCCACGTGCTGGAGGTCATGTTCCTCGCCGCCCAGGCCGGGCTGGTCGGCCGGCGCGACGGGCGGTGGTTCTGCCACCTCGGCGCAAGCCCCCTGTTCGAGACCATAGACGACCTCGACCGGGTGGAACAGGTGCTCGGCGAGCTGTACACCCACCCCGACTACCGGGCCATGCTCGCCGCATACGGCGAGGGGCAGGAGGTCATGCTGGGCTATTCCGATTCCTGCAAGGACGGCGGCATCCTCGCCTCGGCCTGGAAGCTGTACGAGGCGCAGAAGAAGATCCTTGCCCTGTCGCATGCGCACGGCATCCCCTGCCGGCTGTTCCATGGCCGCGGCGGCACCATAGGGCGCGGCGGTGGCCCCACGCACGAGGCCATCCTCGCCCAGCCGCCGGGCACGGTCAACGGCCAGATCAAATTCACCGAGCAGGGCGAGGTCTTGTTCTACAAATACAACAACCCCGAGACGGCGGTGTACGAGCTGACCATGGGCGCCTCCGCCCTGCTCAAGGCGAGCGTGCACCTGGTGCGGCCGGTGGCACCCGACCGCCGCGACGATCTGGCCATCATGGACGAACTCGCCCGGCTGGGCGAGGCGGCCTACCGGCGACTCACCGAGGGCACGGCGGGCTTTCTCGACTATTTCTACGAGGCCACCCCCATCGACGAGATCGCCCTGCTCAACATCGGCTCGCGTCCTTCGCACCGCCGGCGCCAGGACCGCTCGCTCGCCTCGGTGCGCGCCATCGGCTGGGTGTTCGCCTGGGCGCAGTCGCGCCACACCCTGCCGGCCTGGTACGGCATCGGCGCGGCGCTGGAGGCCTGGCGGGGGGATGACCCCACGCGGCTGGCGCGGCTGCAGCGCATGTACCAGCAGTGGCCCTTCTTCCGCACCCTGTTGTCCAACGCGCAGATGGCCCTGGCCAAGGCGGACATGGACATCGCCGCCGAATATGCCGCCTTGTGCCGGGATGCGCGCATCGGCCGCGAGGTGCATGCCCTCATCGCCGAGGAATACCGCCGCAGCTGCCGGCAGATCCTGCACGTGGCCGGCGCCACCCGCCTGCTGGAGGAAAACCCACCGCTGGCGGAGTCGCTCGCCCGCCGCCGGCCCTATCTCGACCCCCTGAACTACATCCAGGTGAGCCTGCTCAGGCGCCACCGCGCCGAACCGGGCGGGCAGACGGCCGCCAGCCCCTGGCTGGAGCCACTGCTGCGTTCCATCAACGCGGTGGCGGCCGGCCTGCGTAACACCGGCTAAGGCACCGGCGCCGCTGCCCGCGCGTTGGCGCTCAGCCCTGGGCGCCGGGCCGGCGGTAATGTCGCGCCGCCAGCACGAGCAGCGTGACCGCGGTGAGCGGCAGGACGAAGAAGGCCATCACGTCGCTGTAGGTGGCGAGCGCGTCGTGGCGCGTGGACAGCAGGTACAGATACACCGTGTAGGCCACGTAATAGGCGAAGAACAGCGCCCCCTCCCAGCGCGCGATCAGGTTGCCGGTGAAGAAGATGGGCAGACAGGCCACCGCCACCGCCACCATCACCGGCAGGTCGAAGGCGAGCAGGCCGGGCGCGACGCTGAGGCTGGACGGAGCCACCGCGGCCGACAGACCCAGCACCCCCAGGATGTTGAACAGATTGCTGCCCACCACGTTGCCCACCGCGATGTCGCGCTCGCCGCGGATGGCGGCGAGGATGGAGGTGGCCACCTCGGGCAGCGAGGTGCCGGCGGCGATCAGGGTGAGGCCGATGATGAGCTCGCTCACCCCCAGGGCGCGGGCGATGGTCACCGCCGAGTCGACCAACCATTGCGAGCCCAGGACCAAGAGCGCGAGGCCCGCGACGATGAGCCCCATCTGCACCGACCAGTGCCGGTCCCAGGCCTGCCCGTCGCCCGGCATGGCCTCGGCGTACTCCGCCTGGATCTCCGCCGACTCCCGCCGGCTGGCGCGGATCGCATAGACGATGTAAGCGGCCAGCCCCAGCGCCAGGAGGACGCCCTCCCAGCGGCTGACCTCGCCGTCGGCCGCCATGCCCCACAGCAGCAGCGACACCGCGATCATCAAGGGCACCTCACGGCGGATCAGCTGCTGGTGCACCACCAGCGGCGTGATCAGGGCCGACAGGCCCAGGATCACCAGCACGTTGAAGATATTGCTGCCCACCACGTTGCCCAGGGCGATGTCCACCTGGCCGATCCAGGCCGAATGCACCGAGATGGCCAGCTCCGGCGAGCTGGTGCCGAAGGCCACCACGGTGAGCCCCACCACCAGGGGCGAGAT
>JANWZL010000054.1 GCA_025054655.1 Thiobacillaceae bacterium
CCCCCTTGAAGACGTTCGGGGCCGCCCCAACTTGTGCCTGCGTTGCACAGTGGGAGACGAATGCCGATGAGCGATGCGGTCAAGGAGACGCTGGGTTTCCAGGCCGAGGTCAAGCAGCTGCTGCAGCTGATGATCCATTCCCTGTACAGCCACAAGGAGATCTTCCTGCGGGAATTGATCTCCAACGCAGCGGATGCTGCCGACAAGCTGCGTTTCGAGGCCCTGGCCGACCCCGCGCTGTATGAGGACGAAGCGGAGCTGAAGATCTGGGTGAGCGCCGACCCGGCCGCGCGCACGCTGACGATACGGGACAACGGCATCGGCATGAGCCGCCAGGAGGTGATCGAACACATCGGCACCATCGCCAAGTCCGGCACACGCGAATTCTTCGCGCGCCTGAGCGGCGACCAGCAGAAAGACGCGCAACTGATCGGCCAGTTCGGGGTGGGTTTCTACTCCAGTTTCATCGTCGCCGACCGCGTCACCCTGACCACCCGCCGTGCGGGGCTCACCCGTGAGCACGGCGTGCGCTGGGAGTCCGACGGCCTGGGCGAGTACACCGTGCAGACAGTGGAGCGTGAACGCCGCGGCACCGAGGTCACCCTGCACCTCAAGGAGGGCGAGGACGAGTTCCTGCAGCCCTGGCGCATCAAGGCCATCATCCGCCAGTACTCCGACCACATCCCCATCCCCATCGTCTTCGTGGACGACAAGGGTGGGGAGGAGACGGTCAACCGCGCCTCCGCCCTGTGGGCGCGGCCCAAGGGCGAGATCACCGAGGACGAGTACAAGGCCTTCTACAAGCACGTCGCGCACGACTTCGACGATCCGCTCGCCTGGATCCATGCCCGTGTGGAGGGGCGCCAGGACTACACCGTGCTGTTGTACATCCCCGCGCACCCGCCCTTCGATCTGTGGGATCGCGAGGCCAAAGCGGGGGTCAAGCTCTATGTCAAGCGCGTCTTCATCATGGAGGACACGCGCCGGCTGCTGCCGGCCTATCTGCGCTTCATGCGCGGGGTGATCGACGCGGCCGACCTGCCGCTCAACGTCTCGCGTGAGATCCTGCAGCACACCCGCGACCTGGAGGCGATCCGCGCCGGTTGCGTGCGCAAGGCGCTCGACCTGATCGAGGATCTGGCCACCCACCAGCCGGACAAGTACCGCGAGTTCTGGCGCTTGTTCGGGGTGGTGTTGAAGGAGGGGGTGGGCGAGGACCCGGGCAACAAGGCGCGCATCGCCCGGCTGCTGCGCTTTGCCAGCACGGCGGCCGACGAGCCCAGCGTAGCCCTGGCCGATTACGTCGGGCGTATGAAACCGGGGCAGGACAAGATCTGGTACCTCACCGCCGATAGCCTCGCCGCGGCCAAGGCGAGCCCGCATCTGGAGGTCTTCCGCCGCAAGGGGGTGGAGGTCCTGCTGCTGACAGATCGGGTGGACGAATGGGTGGTGGCCCATCTGGCCGAGTTCGAGGGCAAAGCGCTCGCCAGCGTGGCCAAGGGCGAGGTGGACCTGTCTGCGATCCAAGCCGACGAGCCGCAAAAGGAGGAACCGACAGCGGCCGTGCCCGAGAACGCCGCCAATATCGTCGAGCAGATCAAGACTGCCCTGGGCGAGCGGGTGCGCGAGGTGCGCGTGAGCCAGCGGCTGACCGAATCGCCCGCTTGCCTGGTCACCGGCGAGCACGATCCAAGCCCGCATCTGACCCGCATGCTCAAGGCCCTGGGCCAGCAGACCCCGGAGGTCAGACCCATCCTGGAGGTGAACCCCGCCCACCCGCTGGTGCAGAGGATAGAGCGCGAGGAGGGCGAACGGCGGCAGGCGCTGGCGCAGCTGCTGCTGGAGGAGGCCATCCTGCTCGACGGCGGCGAATTGGACGATCCGGCCGGCTTCGTGCGCCGGGTCAACAGCCTGATGGCCTGATGACCGGATTTTGCGGGGCCTGGTAGGAGCGACGTCAGTCGCGACTCAATCGCGACTTTCGTCGCTCCTACATTCGTCGCGCCAACCTCTAGGGGTCCACCTGGGCACGGTAGCGGCGGTACAACCACAGGCCCAGTGCAGCCGAGGCAAGGAAGAGTAGCACCGCCAGGGTCAGGCGCACGGTCGGATCGAGCGATATGCCGCTGCCGGCCAGGGCGAACACCAGGGTCTGCGGCAGATAGCCCAGGGCCGAGCCGGTGATGAAGGGCCAGACCCGCACGCTGGAGACGCCTGCGACCAGATTGGTACTGAGGTTGTGCCCCACCGGCAGCAGCCGGATGAGCAGGGCCATGGCGAAGGGCTGCGGGGTCAGGACGGCATCGAGCCGCGCGACTAGACCTGGCAGGCGGCGCACGATCAGACCGCGCCCCAGCCAGCGGGCATACAGCAGTGCGGCTGCACAACCGAGCACGCTCGCCAGCAGGGCCCAGGCCGTGCCCGCCGCCCAGTCGAAGGCATAGCCGCCGAGGAAGGCCACCACCTGGCGGGGCACACCGATGGCCGTGGCCAGCCCACCGGCGAGGACGAATATGAGCACACCGTCCGGCCCCTGTCCGCGCACCGCGCGGTCGATCCAGCCCTGGTCGAGCTGCAGTGCGTGCACGCCATAGACCACTGCGGACAGCGTGGCGAGCCACAGCAGTCCGCGCAAGATGACGCGCGCCGGCGTCGGAGGTGCGTGGGTCATGTCTGGCCCGCCCGGCGCGATTCGAACGCACGACCTTTGGCTCCGGAGGCCAACGCTCTATCCAGCTGAGCTACGGGCGGAAAACCCCGCAAGCATAGCACAGCCCGTTCCCCACAGGCACCCTCGGGCCTATAATGTCAGGCTTTGCGACCGCGTCGAATCCGTCGGAGGGACCGCCGACCATGGCCGAGCACATCGAGATGAAGAAGACCACGCCGCAGGAGTTCGTCCTCGCCCTGCTGGGCGGTCTGTTCGCCCCCCTGATCGCCATCATCCTCATCATCGTCTATGTCATGGGCATCCAGGGCGGCCATTCGCAGGCGCAGACCCCGGCGGACGAGCAGGCGGTGTTGGAGCGCATCCGCCCCATCGGTGTAGCGCTGGCGATAGACCCCAAGGCCCCGCGCGTGGAACGCACCGGCGAGCAGGTGTACAACGAGGTGTGCGCCGCCTGCCATGCCTCGGGCGCCCTGGGTGCGCCCAAATACAAGGACGCCGCCGCCTGGGGCAAGCGTATCGCCCAGGGCTACGACACCCTGCTCACCCACGCCATCAAGGGCTTCCGCAAGATGCCCGCGCGCGGCGGCGACCCGGAGCTGACCGACCTGGAGGTGGCGCGTGCCATGGTGTACATGACCAATGCCGCCGGCGCGAAATTCGAGGCGGTGTTGAAGCGGGAGCCGCAGCCCAGCGCCGAGGTGCTGGCGCGCGGCCAGGCCGTCTATGCGCAGACCTGCGCCCGCTGCCACGATACGGGCCTGACCGGGGCGCAGAGGCTCAGCGACGTCCAGGCCTGGCAGGCCCTCATCCAGCAGGGTAAGGAATACCTCTACAAGGCGGCCATCGAGGGCACCCTGGGCGGCCCCCCGCGCGGCGGCGACGATAGACTCGGCGATGCCGAGGTGAAGGCGGCGGTGGACTACATGGTGGAAGAGGCGAAGCAGGCCATCGCCGCGGCCACACCGGTCAAACAGGCCGGCGCCCGCTGACCCGTCCACGGCCTTGCGGCGCCGCCTGTGACGGCAGCCCTGTACACCTCCGCGCTCAAGTCCCTGCCGCTCGTGCACCGCGGCAAGGTGCGCGACCTGTACGCGGTGGACGCGCAGCGGCTGCTGATCGTCGCCACCGACCGCCTGTCCGCCTTCGACGTCGTCCTGCCCACCCCCATACCGGGCAAGGGGCGAGTGCTCACCGCCCTGTCCAATTTCTGGTTCCGTCGCCTTGCCCACATCCTGCCCAACCACCTCACCGGAGAGGCCGCGGAGGGCGTGGTGACGGCGGAGGAGCGCGACCAGGTGGTCGGCCGGGCGGTGGTGGTGCGGCGGCTCAAGCCCCTGCCGGTGGAGGCCATCGTGCGCGGCTATCTCGTCGGCTCGGGCTGGAAGGACTATCAAGCCACGGGAGGTGTATGCGGCATCGCCCTGCCGTCGGGCCTGAAGTTGGCCGAGAAACTGCCGCAGCCGATCTTCACCCCCTCCACCAAGGCGGCGGTGGGCGAGCATGACGAGAACATCGACTACGCCCGCTGCGAGGCCCTGCTGGGGCGCGAGCTGGCCGCGCAGGTGCGCGCGGCCTCTCTCGCCCTGTACACCGAGGCGGCGGCATACGCGGCCAGCCGCGGCATCCTCATCGCCGACACCAAGTTCGAGTTCGGGCTGGATGAGGCGGGGCGACTCATCCTCATCGACGAGGCGCTCACCCCCGACTCCTCCCGCTTCTGGCCGGCCGACCAGTACCGCGTGGGGGTCAACCCGCCCAGCTTCGACAAACAATACGTGCGCGACTGGCTGGAGGCGAGCGGCTGGGACAAACGCCCGCCGGCGCCGGAGCTACCGCCCGAGGTGGTGGCGCGCACGGTGGAGAAATACGCCGAGGCGCTGGCACGCCTGACCGGTACAGCGGTCTAAACTCGAACCATGTTGTAGGCGCGGCGAGCGCCGCGAGCGCACCGGTCTGGTGACGATGACGGAGGACACCGATGCGGACGAGGATGTACAAGCGCACCCTTGCATGTCTGTTGCTGTGCCTGCTCGCGCGGGGCGCTGCTGCGGCGGCGCTGGTGCCGATCGACGTGCCCCCGCTGGAGGGGGTGGAGATCGTGCAGCGCTTCGGCACCGACCCGGCGCGGCCCTACATGCCCCCCGCCGGGGTGATCGACCACCCGCGTGCACCGAGCTATGCCGTGGATGCGGCCAGGCCCGACACCGCCCCGCTGCCCGCCTACCGTATCGGCCCCGACACCTGGTTCCTGTTCGGCAACATCGCCGAGGTGGACCCGGTCAACCGCGGCTTCAACGGCAATGCCGGTTTCATCGTCACCGACGAGGGGGTGGTGGTCATCGACGCCCTGGGCACGCCCTATCTGGGCCGGCGGCTGATCGCCACGGTGCGGGCGGTGACCGACCGACCCATCCGCTACCTCGTCATCACCCATGCCCACCCCGACCACTACTACGGCGCGGCCGCCTTCGCCGAGCTGCCGGGGGTAAGGATCATCAGCCACGCTGGCACGGAGAAATACGTCCATTCCTCCACCATCCAACATTCGGTGGCCTATCGCAAGGTCTTCCTGCCGCGCGAGATGGAGGGGTTCAAGGCGGTGGTGCCCGACCTGCTGCTGGGCGGCGGCCATCCCGCGCGACTGACCCTCAAGCTCGGCGGCAAGACCATAGACATCTACGACGTGGGCCACCCGCACTCGCACGGCGACCTGGTGGTGCATCAGGTCGAGGACAAGATCCTGTGGGTATCCGACCTCGCCTTCAACGGCCGCGTGACCTTCCTGGGCGATGGCAACCTACGCGAGATCCTGCCCATGCAGACCTGGGTGCGGCGCCAGTTCCCCGACCTCGCCCTCATGGTGCCGGGCCACGGCGCACCGCAGACCCCGCCCTTTGCCATGCTGGACTTCACCAGCAACTATGTGCAGGCCCTGCTCGAGCGCATGCGGGCGCTGTACGCCGCCGGCCACGGGCTGCAGGAGGCGGTGGCGCGGGCGGACCTGCCCGACTACGCCCATGCCCCCCTGTACGAACTGAACCACCGCATCAACGCCAACCACGTCTACCGCCTGGTGGAGGAGGAGGCGTTCTGATCGGTCCGCTCCTCGCCGTGCGTTTGCACACCGACAAGCCGCCGGTGCGCCGCGGTCGGGCCGATCGGTCCGACCGCCCCGAAACCGGGACTTCAGCCGCCGGTCATGTTCATGAAGCGGACGAGCTTCTCCGGCCGCTCGCGGAACTCGTGCCGCTCGGGCTTGCGCAGTACGGCCTGATGTAGGACCGTAGCAAGTTCCGCATCGCTCGCCCCGGCGCGGATGAGCGCGCGCAGATCCACGCGGTCGTCCTGGCCCAGGCATAGGTGCAGCTGGCCATCGACGGTCAGGCGCACGCGGTTGCAGGTGGCGCAAAAGTGCTGTGACAGCGGGGTGATGAAGCCGACGGTGAAGCGACCGTCGGGGCTGCCCAGGTAGCGCGCGGGCCCGCCGCCGGGCAGCACGGTGTCGATGAGCCCGTAGCGCGCCTGCAGCCGCCGCTTGATCGGCTGCAGGTCGACATAGCCCATACGCCGGGCGGTCTCGCCCATGGGCATGAGTTCGATCAGCCGCAGGACATAGCCGCGCGCGAGGCAGAACTCGACCATGCGCTCCACCTCGTGCGCATTCTCCCGCATGACCACCATGTTGATCTTGATCGGCGCGAAACCGGCCGCATCGGCCGCATCCAGCCCGGCGAGCACGGCAGCGAGCACCGGCCGGCCGTTGAGGCGGGAGACGGTGTCGGGGTCGAGCGAGTCCAGGCTGACGTTGAGTCGCTGCACCCCAGCCTGTTTGAGCCGCGCGGCCATGGGCGCAAGCCGGGTGGCGTTGGTGGACAGCGACAGGTCCGCGATGCCGGGGATGGCGGCGATGCGCCCGGCCAACTCGGCGATACCGCGCCGCAGGAGGGGTTCGCCGCCGGTCAGACGCACCCGCCGCAAGCCCAGGCGGGCGAACACGGTGAGCAGCCGCTCCAGCTCGTCGAAATCGAGCCAATGCGCGGGCTCTTCGAACCCCTTGAAGCCCTGCGGGATGCAATAGGCGCATCTGAGGTCGCAGCGGTCGGTGACCGACAGCCTCAGATACTCGATGGTGCGGCCGTAGCGATCGGTGAGCATGGGCCCGTCCTTGCCGATGATCACAGCATAGACCGGATGGCGGGAGATGGACATGATTTTCGTCAATTTCGCCGCTGGGGAAGGAGTCTCATTTACACTGGAACCTTTGACCCTGGCGGCGGACAGAAGAGACAATGCCACCGCAACAATGAACATGCCCGCACCCCTTCTTACTACCGACCGCAACCCGCCCTTGCGCGCCCGCCTATTCCTCCTCGTGATGCTGATCGCCCTGGCCGCGGGCTGTGGCGGGGAGGGCAAGCCGCAAGGGGGCGTTCCCGGCGGCCAGCCGGCCGCTGGCCCGGCGGGGGCGGCGATGCCGCCGCCCGAGGTGGAGGTGGTGCGGGTGGCGCGCGGTACGGCCACCCTCACCCCGGAGCTGCCCGGTCGGGTGGAGGCGGTGCGCACCGCACAGGTGCGCGCGCGGGTGGAGGGCATCGTCGAGCGGCGGCTGTTCACGGAAGGGGCGCAGGTACGTCGGGGGCAACCGCTGTTCCGCCTGGACGACCGCCCCTATCGCGCCGCCGTGCAGTCCGCCGAGGCCGAGGTGGAGCTGCGGCGCATCCAGCTGCAGCGTCTGGAGCAGTTGCTGCCGCACAAGGCGGTGAGCGAGCAGGAGGTGGACCTCGCCCGCGCCCAGCTCAAACAGGCCGAGGCCCAGCTGACCCGCGCCCGCCTCGACCTGGAGTACACCCAGGTGCCCGCCCCCATCAGCGGGCGCATCGGCCGCGCCCTGGTCAGCGAGGGGGCCCTGGCGCGGCCGGGCGAGGCCACCCCCCTGGCGGTGATCGAGCAGCTCGACCCGGTGTATGTGCTGTTCACCCAGCCGGCGGCCGAGGCGCTGCGCCTGCGCGCCAGTTCCGGGCGCACGGCCGACATCGAGCTGATCCTGGAGGACGGCAGCCGGTATGCGCACAAGGGCCGGCTCATCACCCGCGACGCCCGCGTGGACCCCACCACCGGGGCGGTCACCTTTAAGGCCGAGTTCCCCAACCCGGAGCAATGGCTGCTGCCGGGGGCGTTCGTGCGCGTGCGCCCGCCGCAGGGCCAGCTCGCCGACGTGGTGCGGGTGCCGCAGCGGGCCGTGCTGTCCGGTGCCCAGGGCCAGTATGTGCTGGTGGTGGACGGTGAACGCAAGGTCAGCGCCCGGCCGGTGCGTCTGGGCCCGATGGCAGGGACCGATTTCGTTGTCCTGGAGGGGCTTGAGGGTGGTGAGACCGTGATCGTCAGCGGCGTGCAGAAGGCCAAACCCGGCAGCGTGGTCAACCCCAGGCCTCCGGACCGACCCGGGGCGCCGCGCTGACCCCCCCTAGCCTGAATCCTCCCTCCCCTGATCCCTGTCTCCTGATCCCCGCTCCCTGATCCCGTAGCCGTGCCCCGCTTCTTCATCCACCGCCCGATCTTCGCCTGGGTGATCGCCCTGCTGATCCTTATGGCCGGGGTGCTCGCCCTGCGGGGCCTGCCGGTGTCGCAATACCCCCAGGTCGCGCCGCCGCAGATCGCCTTCTCCATCACCTATCCGGGGGCCTCGGCCCAGGTGGTGGAGGAGACGGTGGTGCGGCTGATCGAGCAGGAGATGAACGGCATCGAGCGGCTGCTGTACATGGAGGCGAGCGCCGAGAACGGCTTCGGCACGGTGACCCTGACCTTCGAGCCGGGCACGAACGTCGATCTGGCCAGCGTCGAGGCGCAAAACCGCTATCGCCGCATCGAGCCGCGGCTGCCGGAGGAGGTGCGCCGGCTGGGGGTGACGGTGACCAAGCCGCAGCGCAACTACCTGCTGTTCGTCTCCATCTACTCGCCCGACCGCAGCCGCAGCGCCATCGATCTGGGCAGCTTCGCCGCCGCCCAGGTGCTCGACCCCCTGCGCCGCGTGCCCGGCGTGGGCGAGGCCATCCTGTTCGGCACCGAGTACGCCATGCGCATCTGGCTCAGGCCGGACCGGCTCATGGCCTATGGGCTCACCCCGGCCGACGTCCGGCGGGCGATCCAGGCGCAGAACGTGCAACTGGCCATGGGTGAGCTCAACCAGGCCCCGGCCGCCGAGGGTGCTCAGGTCAACGCCATCCTGGTCGCGCGCGGGCGGCTCGCCACCCCCGAGGAGTTCGGCGCCGTGGTGGTGCGCGCCCTGCCCGACGGGGCCACCGTGCGGGTCAGGGACGTGGCGCGCGTGGAGCTGGGGGCGGAGACCTACGAGCGCTACGCGCGCATGAATGGCCAGCCCAACGCCGCCATCGCCATCCGTGCCGCCCCCGGGGCGAACGCCCTGGAGGTGGCGCGCGCGGTCAAGGCGCGCATGGCCGAGCTGGAACGCTTCTTCCCGCAGGGCATCGCCTGGACCATCCCCTACGACACCTCGCCCTTCATCGACGCCTCCATCACCGAGGTGGTGCAGACCCTCGTCGAGGCGGTGCTGCTGGTGTTCCTGGTGATGTATCTGTTCCTGGGCAAGTGGCGGGTGACCCTGATCCCCGCCGTGGTGGTGCCGGTGGCCCTGGCCGGTACCACGGCCATGCTCTACCTGCTCGGCTTCTCCATCAACGTGCTCACCCTGTTCGCCATGGTGCTGGCCATCGGCATCCTGGTCGATGATGCCATCGTGGTGGTGGAGAACGTCGAGCGCATCATGCACGAGGAGGGCCTGCCGCCGCTGCCCGCCACGCTCAAGGCGATGGATCAGATCCTGGGCGCCATCCTGGGCATCACCGTGGTGCTCACCGCCGTGTTCATGCCCATGTTGTTCTTCGGCGGCTCGGTGGGGGCGATCTACCGCCAGTTCGCCGCCACCCTGATCCTGACCATGGCCTTCTCCGCCTTCCTGGCCCTGTCGCTCACCCCGGCCATGTGCGCCCATCTGCTCAAGCCGACCGACCCCGAGGTCGAGCGCCGGCGCTGGTTCAACCGCGGCTTTCGCGCCGTACGCGACGGCTATGTCGGGCTGACCGTGCGCATCCTGCGCCGCGCCGGACGCTGGATGCTGGTGTACGCGGCGGTGATCGCCGCCACCGTCTGGCTGTTCGCGCGTCTGCCGGGCAGCTTCCTGCCCGAGGAGGACCAAGGCTATTTCATTACCGTGGTGCAACTGCCGGCCGGGGCCACTCAAGCGCGCACCGTGGAGGTGCTCTCCCAGGTCGAGCAGTTCTATCTCGCCCAGCCCGAGGTGGAGCGGGTGGTGGGGGTGGTGGGCTTCTCCTTCTTCGGGCGCGGCCAGAACGCCGCCCTCGCCTTCGTGCGCCTGAAGGACTGGGCGCAGCGCCCGCGGCCCGACCAGTCGGCACAGGGCCTGATCCAGCGCGCCATGCGTGAATTCGTGCGCATCAAGGACGCCCTCGTGTTCGCCGTCAATCCACCGCCCATCCCCGAGCTGGGGGCGGTGGGCGGCTTCGATTTCCGCCTGGTGGACCGCGCCGGCCAGGGCCGCGAGGCCCTGCTTGAGGCGCGCAACCGCCTGCTCGGGCAGGCCGCCCAGGATGCGCGCCTGGCCGGCGTGCGCCCGGAGGGGCAGGAGCCGGGGCCGCAGGTGTTCCTGCACATCGACCGCGACAAGGCGCAGGCCCTGCAGATCGACCTGGCGGAACTGAACGACACCCTCGCCAGCGCCGTGGGCGTGGCCTATGTCAACGACTTCGTGCGCGCTGGACGCATACTGCGCGTGCAGATGCAGGCCGAGGCCGACCTGCGCCGCACGCCGGAGGACCTCCTGCGCCTGCCGGTGCGCAACCGCCTGGGCGAGGTGGTCCAGCTCGGCGAGCTCGCGCGCGTGGAATGGATCGTCGGGCTGCCCAAGCTGGACCGCTTCAATGGCAACCCGTCCATGAAGATCGCCGGCAACCCCGCCCCCGGCCGCTCGTCCGGCGAGGCCATGCAGGCCATGGAAGCGGCGGCGGCGCAACTGCCGGCGGGCTTTGGCTACGAATGGGCCGGCACCTCGTTCGAGGAGCGGCGCGCCGGGGCCCAGGCCCCGCTGTTGTTCGCCCTGTCGCTCATCGTCGTGTTCTTGGCGCTCGCCGCCCTGTACGAGAGCTGGACGGTGCCGCTGGCGGTGATCTTGGTGGTGCCCCTGGGGGTGTTCGGTTCGGTGCTGGCGGTGGAGCTGCGGGGGTTGGCCAACGACGTGTTCTTCAAGGTGGGGTTGATCGCCCTGATCGGGCTGGCGGCCAAGAACGCCATCCTCATCGTCGAATTCGCCCGCCAGCTCGAGCGGCAGGGGCTGGAGCTCATCGAGGCGACGCTCACTGCCTGCCGGCTGCGGCTGCGGCCCATCCTGATGACCAGCTTCGCCTTCATCATGGGGGTGCTGCCGCTGGCCATCTCCACCGGTGCCGGGGCGGCGAGCCGCCATGCGGTGGGCACGGGGGTGATCGGGGGGATGTTGGCCGCCACCTTGCTCGCCATCTTCCTGGTGCCGGTGTTCTATGTGCTGGTGCGGCGCCTGTTCCCCGAACGGCGGCCGCGGGAGGCCACGCATGCGCCTTGACCTGCGCCGCAGGGGGGCAGCCCTGGTGCTGGGGCTCGTGATGAGCGGCTGCGCGCAATGGTCGGGGGTGCATGGGCCGCCGCCGGCGCGGCCGGCCCCGCCGGTGCCGGCGGCCTGGCCTGGGCACATCGATCCGCAGGCCGCCCGGCCGCCGGCCGACTGGCGGGCGCTGTACACCGACCCCAGGCTCAAGGCCCTGATCGAGCGGGCCCTCGACCACAATCGCGATCTCGCCGCGGCCTATGCCCGCATCGAGGAGGCACGCGCCCTGGTCAGGCGGGTCGATGCGGCCCGCGTGCCCGACCTGGACCTCGCCGCCAGCGCCGCATACCGTCGTCAGGAGCGCGACGTCTCGCGCCAGTATGAGCTCGCCCTGCAGGCCCCGGCCTTCGAGCTCGACCTGTGGGGACGCATCCGGGCAGCGGACGCCGCGGCGCGCGCGCGGCTGCTCGCCAGCGAGGAGGCGGCGCGCACGCTCACGCTCGCCCTGATCACCGAGGTGGCCGAGACCTATCTCACCACCCTGGAGCTTGCCGAGCGGGTCCGCCTCACCGCGTCCACCCTCGACACCCGCGAGCAGTTGCGCGACCTCATCGCCCGCCGGCGCGCGGCAGGGCTGGCAAGCGAGCTCGACCTGCTGCAGGCGCTCGGCGCGGTGGAGCAGGCCCGCACCGATCTCGCCGGCCTGCGCCGCCAGCTGGCCTTGGCGGAGAACGCCCTGGCGCTGCTCACCGGCTATGCGGACGGGCCGCTGCCGCCGGGGCAAGGGCTCGACGGGCAGGGCCTGGTGCTCGAGGTGCCCGCGGGCCTGCCGTCGGAGCTGCTGCTCGCCCGCCCCGACGTGCGCGCGGCCGAAGCGCGGCTGGCCGCCGCCGAGGCCGACGTGGCGGGGGCCCGTGCCGCCTTCTTTCCCAGCATCACCCTCACTGCCGCCTTGGGGCTTGCCAGCCATGCCCTGAGTGGCCTGTTCGAGGCCACCAGCGGCAAGTGGCTACTGCAGCCGGCAGTCAAACTGCCGCTCATCGACGGCGGCCTGCGCGCGGCCGACGTCGATGCCGCCGAGGCGCGCCGGCGACAGGCCCTGGCCGAATACGAGCGCACTGTGCAGCAGGCCTTCCGCGAGGTGGCCGACCTGCTCACCGCCCGCGGGCGGCTGATGGAGCAGCTCGCCGCCTTGCAGACGCAGCTGCGCACACAGGCCGAGCGGTTACGGCTTGCCGAGCTGCGTCACCGCGCGGGGCTCACCAGCTATCTGGAGGTGCTCGATGCCCAGCGCGAGCGGTACAATGCCGAGCAGGGCGTGGTGCAGCTCACGCGCGCCCTGCTGTCGAACACCGTGCGCCTGTATCAGGCCCTGGGGGGCGGGCTAACGACCGACACCCGCTCGGGATAGGGCCAGGTGGCTGCGGTCGGCGAAGAGAGGGGGTGCCCATGCGTTTGACCATAGAGTGTGAGCGTGAGGAAGACGGTCGCTGGCTGGCCGAGGTGCCGCAGCTGCCGGGCGTACTGGCCTATGGCGCCAATGCGGCAGAAGCAGTGGCCAGGGCGGAGAGCCTGGCCCTGCGTGTCATCGCCGACCGTATCGAGCATGGCGAGGCGAGCCCCACCGAGATCGTCCTCACACTGCCCGCCACGGCATGAACCGTTGGCCGGCGACCAAGGCGAGGCGTGTATTGAATGCATTGTTGCGCAAGGGATGGCGACTCAAGCGTCAGACCGGATCGCATCGAGTGCTCGCGCGCGCCGGATGGCCGGACTACGTGTTCGCCTTCCATGACGGCGATGAGATCGGCCCACGCATGCTGGCGCGCATTGCCCGTCACACCGGTCTGCAACCCGATGATCTGCGAGCATAGCGCCGCGATCGGGCCGGGCCATGTGGCACGACCCTGGCCGTTCGAGCTTGGAGGGTAGCTTGCGTCGGCTGCTGTGGATCGTCCTGGGGGTGGCGGCCTTGCTGCTGCTATGGCAGCTGCTGCCCTGGATCGAGCGCACCCTCGTCGCCCCTGCGCCCGAGCCGCGGGCGGTGACCGCGCGCGGCGACCTGGCGGCGGACGAAAAGGCCACCATCGAGATCTTCGAGCGGGCCAAGCGCTCGGTGGTGTTCATCAGCACCAAACAGGAGGTCATCGACCCGTGGACGCGCAACGTCTTCAGCGTCCCGCGCGGTACTGGCTCGGGCCTGATCTGGGACGACAAGGGCCATGTGGTGACCAATTTCCACGTCATCGCCGGGGCGAGCGGGGCGCGTGTGCGCCTTAACGACGGGCGCGACTATGCCGCCAGCCTTGTCGGCGTGAGCCCCGAGCACGACCTGGCGGTGCTGCGCATCCGCGTGCCTTTCGACCGTCCGCCGCCGCTGCCCTTGGGCACCAGCCACGACCTGCAGGTGGGACAGAAGGTGTTCGCCATCGGCAACCCCTTCGGCCTGGACTGGACGCTCACCACTGGCATCGTCTCGGCCCTGGACCGCTCCATCACCGGCGGTGACGGCCGTACGATCGACCACCTGATCCAGACCGACGCCGCCATCAACCCGGGCAACTCGGGCGGGCCCCTGCTCGACAGCGCGGGCCGGCTGATCGGCATCAACACCGCCATCTACAGTCCCTCCGGGGCCAGTGCCGGCATCGGCTTCGCCGTGCCGGTGGACACCGTCAACCGCGTGGTGCCGGAACTCATCGCCACCGGTCGCTACACCCGCCCCACCCTGGGTATAGTCGTGGACGAGAACATCAACCGAGTGGTCAGCCGCCGTCTGGGTGTGGAAGGGGTGGTGGTGCTGCGGGTGGAGCCCGGCTCACCCGCGGCCGAGGCGGGGTTGCGCGGCAGCCGGGTGGACGAGGCGGGCAACTTCTATCCCGGCGACGTCATCGTCGCGATCGAGGGCCGTAAGATCGACAGCGTGTCGGCACTGCTCGCGCGCATGGACGACTTCCGCACGGGCGAGCGCGTGCGGCTGAAGCTGCTGCGCGAGGGACAGCCGCTCGAGTTGAGCGTGGAGCTGTGAGCCCGTTCAGGCGCGCCTGCCGCTGGCACCGTGCGGCGATGGCGCTGTCGGCCGAGGCGGGTGCGCTGCCCGGCGGACACACGCCGGGGGTCAGTGCTCGCGCGTCTTGTCCCGCTCGATCAGGGCATAGGCCGAGTGGTTGTGGATGGACTCGAAGTTCTCCGCCTCCACCACATAGGCGTCGATGCGCTCGTCGCGGTTGAGCTGTGCGGCGATATCACGCACCAGGTCCTCGACGAACTTGGGGTTGTCGTAGGCGCGCTCGGTGACGTATTTCTCGTCCGGGCGTTTGAGCAGCCCGTACAGCTCGCAGGAGGCGTTCTGTTCGGCGATGCGCACCAGGTCCTCGATCCACACGAAGCTGTTGGTGCGCACGGTCAGGGTCACGTGCGAGCGCTGATTGTGCGCGCCGTAGTCGGAGATCTTCTTGGAGCAGGGACACAGGCTGGTGACCGGCACCACCACGCGGATGCGCTGCACGTAGTGGCCGTCCTTGATCTCGCCGATGAAGCTCACCTCGTAGTCCATTAGGCTTTGCACCCCGGACACCGGCGCGCGCTTGTTGATGAAATAGGGGAAGGTCATCTCGACGTGGCCGGACTCCGCTTCCAGGCGGGTGACCATCTGCCGCAGCATGTCCTCGAAGTTTTCCACCGAGATCTCGCGCTCGTAGCCGTTGAGGATCTCGACGAAGCGCGACATGTGCGTGCCCTTGAAATGGTGCGGCAGATAGACGTACATGTTGAAGGTGGCCACGGTGTGCTGCACCCCCTCGGCCTTGTCGGCGACCCGTATGGGGTGGCGTATGCCCTTGATGCCCACCTTGTCGATGGCGATGCGGCGGGCGTCCGGGTAACTTTGCACGTCGGGCATGGACTGCTTGGGCGGGCAGGGGGCCGGGCTTTCGCACACGGCTTCGCAGACGGTTCCGGTCATGGCTGTATCCTGTCGGTTCGATGGCCGCATGATAACGGGCGACAATACTTGAGTAAACTACTCAAGTAAAAAGTTCCTGCCCAGGAAACGCTGCACGGCCTGCCGGATGCCCTCCGCATCGAGGCCGCAGCGGGCGAGCAGCACGGCGGGTTCGCCGTGTTCGACGAAGCGGTCGGGTAGCCCCAAGTGCAGCAGGGGCCGCACCAAGCCCTCGGCGGCGAGCGCCTCGGCCACGGCGCTGCCCGCCCCGCCGGCCAGCGCGTTCTCCTCCACGGTGACGAGATGGCTGTGGGTCTGCGCCAGGGTGCGGATCAACTCCCGATCGAGCGGCTTGACGAAGCGCATGTCGGCCACCGTCGCGCCGAGCGGCTCGGCAGCGGCCAGCGCCGGGGCGACCATGCTGCCAAAGGCGAGGATGGCCACGCCCTGGCCCTGCCGCCGGATGATGCCTTTGCCCACGGGCAGGGGTTCGAGCCCTGGCGCAATGCTCGCGCCCGGCCCCGTACCGCGTGGATAGCGCACGGCGCTGGGCCCTTCATGCAGATAGGCGGTGGTGAGCAGGCGCCGGCATTCATCCTCGTCGGAGGGCGCGGCGATGAGGAGATTGGGCACACAGCGCAGGAAGCTCAGATCGAAGGCGCCGTGATGGGTGGGCCCGTCCGCGCCCACCAGCCCCGCGCGGTCGATGGCCAGCATGACCGGCAGGCCCTGCAAGGCGATGTCGTGGATCAGCTGGTCATAGGCGCGCTGCAGAAAGGTGGAATAGATCGCCACCACCGGCCGGTAGCCCTCGCAGGCCAAGCCGGCGGCGAAGGTGAGCGCATGTTGTTCGGCGATGCCCACGTCGAAATAGCGCTCAGGGAAGCGGCGGGAGAATTCCACCAGGCCGGAGCCTTCGCGCATGGCCGGGGTGATGGCGACGAGCCGCTCGTCCTGTGCCGCCATGTCGCACAACCAGGCGCCGAAGACCTCGGTGTAGCTGGGCCGCCCCCCCGTCTTGGCGGCTAGTCCCACCTGCGGTTCGAACTTGCCCACGCCGTGGTACAAGCAGGGATCATGTTCCGCCGGCCTGTAGCCGCGGCCTTTTTGCGTGACCACGTGCAGGAACTGCGGGCCCTCCAGCCGGCGGATGTTCTCCAGGGTCTCGATCAGCGCGTCGAGGTCGTGCCCGTCGATCGGCCCCAGGTAGTTGAAGCCGAACTCCTCGAACAGGGTGCCCGGGGTGACCATGCCCTTGACGTGCTCCTCCGCCCGCCGGGCCAACTCCTGCAGCGAGGGCATGCCCGCGAGCAACCGCTCGCCGCGGCGCCGCACCGCGTTGTAGAAGCGCCCGGACAGCAGCCGCGTCAGATAGGTGTGCAGCGCCCCCACGTTGGGCGAGATCGACATCTCGTTGTCGTTGAGGATCACCAGCAGGTTGGCGTCCGTGGCGCCGGCGTTGTTGAGCGCTTCGAAGGCCATGCCGGCGGTCATGGCGCCGTCACCGATCACGGCCACCACGCGCCGGTCCTCGCCTTTGAGCCGGGCGGCCGTGGCCAGCCCCAGGGCGGCGGAGATGGAGGTGCTGGAGTGGCCGGCCACGAAGGCATCGAAAGGGCTCTCCTCCCGCTTGGTGAAGCCCGACAGCCCGTCGGTCTGGCGCAGGCTGTGCATGCGGCCGCGCCGCCCGGTCAGACACTTGTGCGCGTAGGTCTGGTGCCCCACGTCCCAGACGATGCGGTCGTGCGGCGTGTCGAACACGTAGTGCAGGGCCAGGGTGAGCTCGACCACGCCCAGGTTGGAGGCCAGGTGTCCGCCCGTGCGCGCGACGGTGTCGATGATGAAGGCGCGTAGCTCCTGCGCCAGCTGCCTGAGTTCCCCCCGGCCGAGGGCCTTGAGGTCCCGCGGCGATTCGATACCTTCGAGCAGGCTCAAAAGGCGCGCTCCACCACGAAGCGGGCGATCTCCTGCAACCGGCGCGCCCCCTCGCCCAAGGTCACGACCGACGCCAGGGCGTCCTCCACCAGCTCGCGCGCGTAGGCGCGCGCATCGCGGGCCGACATCAGGGTCAGGTAGGTCGCCTTGCCCTGGGCGGCGTCCTTGCCGGCGGTCTTGCCCAGGGTGGCCGTACTCGCCTCGGCGTCGAGCACGTCGTCCATGACCTGGAAGGCCAGCCCCACCGCCTTGGCGTAGTGCTCCAGCCGCGCCTCGGCTTGCGCCTCCAGCCGGTCGGCGCACAGGGCCCCGAGCAGCACGGCGGCGCGGATGAGCGCCCCGGTCTTGAGGATGTGCATGAACTCCAGCTCGGCCAGCTCCAGCGTGCGGCCCGTGCTGGCGAGATCGATCGCCTGCCCGCCGGCCATGCCGCGCGAGCCGGCGGCACGCGCGAGCAGCTGCAGCATGCGCAGCTGCACGCCGGCGTCCGGATGCAGGCCGGGCTGAGCCAGGGTCTCGAAGGCGAGGCTTTGCAGGGCATCGCCCACTAGCAGCGCCGTGGCCTCGTCGTATTCCCGGTGGCAGGTCGGCTTGCCGCGGCGCAGGTCGTCGTCGTCCATGCAGGGCAGGTCGTCGTGGGTGAGGGAGTAGGCGTGGATCAGCTCCACCGCACAGGCGGCGGCCCGCACCCGCTCGCCGGGCGCGCCTACCGCCTCGCCGGCGGCGAAGGCCAGCATGGGCCGCAGCCGCTTGCCACCGCCCAGCACGGCATAGCGCATGGCCGCATGCAGGCGCTGGGGCAGCACCTCCGCCGCGGGCAGCAGGGCGGACAAGGCCGCCTCCACCTCGGCCTGCACGGCCCGCGACCAGGCGGCGAAATCAGGTACCGGAGTCGTCATCGCGCGCCTCCGTCTGCCGGAGGTCCTGCAGCACCCCGTTGTCCAGCACCCTGACCTGCTGCTCGGCGGCCTCGAGGGTGCGCTGGCAGTAGGCGATGAGCTCCACGCCGCGCCGGTAGGCCGCCAGCGACTCCTCCAGGCTGAGCTGGCCACCCTCCATGCGGGTCACCAGGGCCTCCAGCTCGGCCAGGGCGCTTTCGAAGTCTTTGGGGGTGGCGCGGTCTGCCTTGGTGGTCATGACCCTGCGTCTCGGGGCGACGACCGCGATGATCGGGAACGTCGGCGGATGCGGATGGACAATGGCGCGCCCGGCAGGATTCGAACCCACGACCCCCTGGTTCGTAGCCAGGTACTCTATCCAACTGAGCTACGGGCGCGTGAAGACAGAAATAGTATCAGCGCCGGGCACGCTAGGCAAGAAGCCTCCTGCACCTGGCCGGGGCGATGCCCAGAACGTATAATGATTAATTTTGGACGAACCGAAGCAAGGAGCACAGCACATGGGCAAAGGTGACGTACGCACTCGCCGCGGCAAGATCTATGCGGGCAGCTATGGCAAGGCGAGGCCGCACAAGGCCAAGAAACAGACCGGCGCTGGCGGGCGCAGCAAGACGGCTGGCAAAGCCTGAATCCGCGCCCGGCCACGGCTGCCGGGCGGTGACGAGGCCATGAGGGGCGGGATGGCGGAGACGGAGGGATTCGAACCCTCGATACAGGTTTTGGCCCGTATACTCCCTTAGCAGGGGAGCGCCTTCGACCTCTCGGCCACGTCTCCTGGTCGATGCAGCCGGCGCACCGGCAGGCCGCGCAAGCTTACCTGGGCGGGCGCGATAAATCAATTGTAAGCTTGGCGATGTACAGGCCGGTGACATGCAACGCTCTTGGCCCCGCCGAAGGCTGAAGGGCCGGCCCGCCGCCGGGCCGAGCACGATCATCTCACGGCTTGCCGGCATCCGGAGCGAAGGCTAAATTTAGCCACCCCACGACCATCCACACCACGAGGCACCCGCAGTGCTCGCCCTCATCGAAGCCGCCGGCTGGCCGATCTGGCCGCTCATCCTCGCATCGATCATCGCCTTGGCCATCATCATCGAGCGCGCCTACAGCCTGCGCACGCAACAGGTCGTCCCGCCGGGTTTGCTGGAGCAGACCCTGGACAACCTGCGTCGGCACGGCCTCAACAACGACCTCCTGCGCGCCCTGAGCGAGGGCTCGCCGATGGGCCGCGTATTCGCCGCGGGGTTGCGCAGCATGAACGGCAGCCGCGAGCTGATGAAGGAGTCGCTGGAGGAGGCCGGGCGCGCCGTGGCACACGAGCTGGAGCGCTATCTGACCGCCCTCGGCACCATCGCCACGGTCGCCCCGCTGCTGGGGCTGTTGGGCACCGTCATCGGCATGGTGGAGATCTTCGGCGCGCAAAGCCCCAGCGGCAGCAACCCGGCCAAGCTCGCCCACGGCATCTCGGTGGCCCTCTACAACACCGCCTTCGGGCTCATCGTCGCCATCCCCAGCATGATCTTCTACCGCTACTACCGCGCCAAGGTCGATGCCATGCTGGTGGAGATGGAGCAGCAGGCGCTGCGTCTGGTGGACATCGTGCACGGGGAGCGCAAGTGAATTTCCAGCGCGGCTGGCGGCGTGACGAGCCGGAGATCAACCTCATCCCGCTGATCGACCTGCTGCTGGTGATCATCATCTTCCTGGTGATCACCACCACTTATGCCCGCTTCGCCGAGTTGCAGATCAACCTGCCCGAGGCGCAGGGCGACACGGCCAAAGAGTCGCCAGCGCAGATCGAAGTCAACGTCGATGCCGCTGGCAACTACCGCATCAACGGCGGTGCCGTGGCCTTCACGGGGGTGGATGGGCTGCGTGAGGAGCTCGTGCGCGCCGCGGCCGGCAACCAGGACCCCGTCGTCGTCATCTCCGCCGACGCCCGTGCGGCGCACCAGTCCGTCATCCATGTCATGGATGCAGCGCGGCGGGCCGGTTTCACGCGGGTGACCTTCGTCACCCAGACTGCCCCTGAGACCGCGCCCTGATCGTCGTTCGGCGCTGGACGCCCGGCCGGTGCAATGGCTGCTGCTGCCCCTGGCCGGCCTCTTTCTGCTCGGCGCCTTCTTGCGGCGGCTGGCCTACCGGCTGCGGCTGCTGCCCGTGCATCGGTTACCGGTGCCGGTGATCGTGGTCGGCAACATCACGCTGGGCGGTACGGGCAAGACCCCGCTCACCCTGTGGCTCGCGCAGCGCCTGCGTGCCGCCGGCTGGCGGCCGGGCATTGTCAGCCGCGGCTATGGCGGCCGCCTGCGCGGTCCCGCCGCCGTCACCCCGGCGAGCGACCCGTATGAGGTGGGCGACGAGCCCTTGCTGCTCGCCCGCCGCTCGGGGCTGCCCGTGTACATTGCCCGCCGCCGGGTGGAGGCAGCACGCGCCCTGCTGGCCGCGCACCCGCACACCGATGTGCTGATCGCCGACGATGGCCTGCAACATTATGCACTCGCGCGCGACGTGGAGATCGCGGTGGTGGACGGACAGCGTCGGTTCGGCAACGGCTGGCCGCTGCCGGCGGGCCCCCTGCGCGAGCTGCCGGGCCGGCTGCGCCGGGTGGACGCCATCGTGCTGCACGGCGGCGAGGATATGGGCTGGCTGCGGACAGACCGCCCGGTGCATCGCATGCGTCTTGTGCCGCAGCGTCTGCGGGCGTTGGATGCCACCGGACGCGAGCAGCCGCTGTCCTGGCTCAGCGGCCGGCAGGTGCACGCCGTGGCCGGCATCGGCCATCCCGCGCGTTTTTTCGAACTGCTGCGCGCGCTGGGCGCCGCGGTCGAACCGCATCCCTTCCCCGATCACCATCGTTTCCGTCCGCAGGACTTGCCCAGCGGCACCGTGGTGATGACGGAGAAGGACGCCGTCAAATGCGCCGCCTTCGCCCGTGCGGACGATTGGGTGCTCGAGGTTGACGCCGCAGTCGATCCGGCGCTAATAAATGACGTCCTGCACCGCATCGAGAACTGCCATGGACCCGAAACTGCTTGAGATCCTGGTCTGCCCCCTGTGCAAGGGGCCGCTCGTTTACGACAAAAAGGCCCAGGAGCTCATCTGCAAGGCCGACCGGCTCGCCTACCCCATCCGCGATGGCATTCCCGTCATGCTGGAAGAGGAGGCCAGGCGCCTGCCGGCGGAGGCGGAGGTCTAGACCCTGCCCCGCCCGTAACCACTGGCCACGCTATGGGACGGGGGGCGGCACCGCAGGACGCGAGCATACACATGCCTAACCGCCCCCCTCTGTACAGCCTGCTCGAGCACGCCCGTCACCGGCTGGAGGCGGCAGAACGCAACCTGAGCCTGTTGCGGCGCAAGGAGGAGGAGGCCCGGCAGCGACTCGCGGAGCTGGAAGGGTATAGGCGCGAATACCACGACCGGCTGGCGGGCGCCTCGGTCAATGGCATGCCCATCCAGCTCATGCGGGACTACCACGTCTTCCTCGCCCGCATCGGCCAGGCCATCCAGCACCAAGGCGAGCTGGTGCAGCAGGCGCATGCGCGCTGGCAGACGGCGCACCGGCAATGGCTGGCCGCGCGACGCCGGCTGCAGGCGCTCGAGGCCCTCGCCCAGCGCCATCGGCTGCGCGAGCAGGAACGCGCCAAGCGCCTCGAGCAGAGGACGACCGACGAACATGCCCAGCGCACCATGCGCCAGCGCACCACCCAGGGCGAACCCTGATCTGGACTGGCGGCTTTGGCACACCGTTTGCTTGCATTCTATGGCAAGCCAGCCTAGCCCATGTCCACACCTCTGATCCTGACCCCGCCTGCAGCCGTCTCCTGTCAGTCGACTTGTCCGGCTGCGACCACAGAACCGGTGGCGGAAGAGGGGTTTTCCGAGCAATACGCCCGTTTGCTCGCCAATGGCACGGACAGCACGGCGCAGGCCGAGGCCGGTGCCGAGGAAGCCGGCCTGCCGCCTACTGAAGCGATCCAAGGTGGGCATCCGTCGACGACCGCCGTCGGGTTCGACCCCCTGCTGTGGCTCATGGTCAGCGCGACCGACGCCACCGCACCGGCACCCACCGCGCTGCCCACCCTGTGGCCGGAACAAGCCGGCCTGCCGGCCGCCACGGGTCTGGTCGCCGCTGGCCCCGATGCATTCCCGGCGTCGATGCGGTTGGCCAGTCGTGGTGGGGTCGATACCGGAGTGATCGGTGACGCGGCAAACCCTGCCACTGGCCGGCAAAAACTGCCGGCGCACACTGCCGGGCTGCCGGTGGACCACGCCCACGACCTACCCGTCCCTGTGCGCACGGCAGTGGACCAGATCCTCCTGGCCGCCGAAGGCGATGGTGCGATGCCAGCGCTGCACGGTCCCGCCACCACCCCATCGGCTCTGCGCTCGTCTGGCGAACCGCCGTCGTTGGTTGCCCATCCGCCGCTCGATCCGGTCCGCGGCGCGTCGGTCAGGGATATCCCCGCCACGCCGCTGCCCTTGCGGGCGCAAGGCTGGGAGAGCGAGCTGGCGCAGCGCGTGCTGTGGATGGCCGGACGCCAGCAGCAGTGGGCGGAGATCGTGGTCAACCCGCCGGAACTCGGCCTGATCGAGATCCACCTCCGGCTCTCGGGTGAGGAGGCGAGCGCTTACTTCTACTCGCCGCATGCCAGCGTACGCGAGCTGCTCGACGGCAGCCTGCCCAGGTTGCGCGAACTGCTCGCCGGTGCAGGCATCCAACTGGGTCAGGCCCAGATTGGGCAAGAGTCCCTGCAACAGGGGCGGCAGGACGCTATGTCCTTGCCCCAGCCGCGACACAGCGTGTGGAGGGCGTCCGCGGTGGAGGCTGAAGGGCACGTGCGGCAGGGTCTGGTCGATCTCTACGTCTGAGCCCTGGCGTCGTGGACACCCTTGTCCACATTGACGGAGCTGGCCGGGCAGGATAAACTCACGAGCTTGTATTCCCCGATAGCTCAGTCGGTAGAGCGACGGACTGTTAATCCGCAGGTCCCAGGTTCGAGCCCTGGTCGGGGAGCCAGATGTCGGATCGACAACGCCTTCGAGCCAAGGCGCTCAAAGGGCCTGACACCACGTCAGGCCCTTTTTCGTCAGCCATTTTTTTGTCGCCCCGCGGTGGCCGATTCCGGTGGCATGGATCCGTCCAGCAGGCGGGCACGCACCAGGACGGCGCGCGCGTAGTCGCTGGTCCTGAGTGTGCGGCTAGGCCGGTGGTGCCCGGAGCCGGAGTCGAACCGGCACGCCCTCGCGGGCGCGGGATTTTGAGTCCCGTGCGTCTACCAATTCCGCCATCCGGGCGGGCAAGACTTTCAATTATCATCGAAGCGCATGATCCCGACAAGCCAAGTTGGGCGGCATGCATGCATGGCCTCGGTGCTTCATGACAACGCGGGCCGGGTCAGGTGGGCGAGGGGAAAAATGTCCCTGCACGGGCGCTTTTTATGCCTGCAGGCATTGCAAATCCGTCACATGGCGGTTACATTGCCATCACCTTCACCGTCAGAAGGCCCGATTCGCCCGTTCACCATCTCTGCAGGAGGAAAAATTCATGAACAAGTCCGAGCTGATTGCCGCCGTCGCCAGCAAGGCCAACTCCACCAAGGCTGCTGCCAGCGCCATCATCGAGGCGGCCATGGAGACCATCACCGAGGCCTTGTCCAAGGGGGAGAACGTCCAATTCGTCGGTTTTGGCACCTTCACCGTACAGGAGCG
>JANWZL010000100.1 GCA_025054655.1 Thiobacillaceae bacterium
CATCATCCTCGCGGGCGCGCAGGTCGTCGGCCACAAAGCTGGCGTTGACCCGCTCCAGACTGGCGAAATCGAGCCGCTCCACCCACGCCTCGGCCACAAAACCACGCAGCAGGTCCTCCACCACCCGCGGGTGGGAAAACAGCAGCTTGTAGCCCGAATCGTGCGGGGCGGACGGCATGAGGGTGCAAAGCCGGATGGATAGCGCACCGGCATTATCTCGCACGGCCGCGCCTTACGGCCAGTGCACCTGTTAGAATCAGGGCTTTATCGACGACACCGCACCATGCCCGCCTTCCAGGACATCATCCTCGCCCTGCAGCGGTTTTGGGGCAGCCACGGCTGCGTGCTGCTGCAGCCCTACGACATCGAGGTGGGGGCCGGGACCTTCCACACCGCCACCTTCCTGCGCGCCCTGGGGCCCGAGCCCTGGCGTGCCGCCTATGTGCAGCCCTCGCGCCGGCCCAAGGACGGGCGCTACGGCGACAACCCGAACCGACTGCAGCACTATTACCAGTTCCAGGTGGTGCTCAAGCCCTCGCCAGAGGACATCCAGGACCTCTACCTCGACAGCCTGCGCGCCTTGGGCATAGACCCGGCCCGGCACGACATCCGCTTCGTCGAGGACGACTGGGAGTCGCCCACCCTGGGGGCGTGGGGCCTGGGCTGGGAGGTGTGGTTGGATGGCATGGAGGTCACCCAATTCACCTACTTCCAGGAGGTCGGGGGGATCAAATGCCGCCCGGTGCTGGGCGAGATCACCTACGGGCTGGAGCGGTTGGCCATGTACCTGCAGGGGGTGGAGAACGTCTTCGCGCTCGAGTTTGCCCCCGGCGTGAGCTATGGCGACGTCTTCCACCAAAACGAGGTGGAGCAGTCCCGCTACAACTTCGAGCAGTCCAACGTACAGTGGCTGCTGCGGCTGTTCAACGACTACGAGGCCGAGGCCAACCGCCTGATGGACGCAGGCCTGTCGCTGCCGGCCTACGAGATGGTGATGAAGTGTTCGCACACCTTCAACCTGCTCGATGCACGCGGGGCCATCTCGGTCACCGAACGCGCCGCCTACATCGCCCGGGTGCGCGCGCTCGCCCGGCGGGTGGCGCAGGCCTATTACGATGCGCGCGCGGCCTTGGGCTTTCCCATGCTCAGGCTCGATGAACCCTGGCTCAGCGCGAACCAGCGGGCCGAGATCGAACGGCTGCGCAGCTCCACCGACCGGGACGTTGCGTCGGAGGTGCAGGCATGAACACCTTGCTTGTGGAGCTCAGGACCGAGGAGCTGCCGCCCAAGGCGCTCGCCCGCTTAGGCGAGGCCTTTGCCGAGGAGCTGCGGGCCGCCCTGGCGCGCGAGCGTCTGCTGACCGCGGACAGCCGGCTCACCTGGTACGCCACCCCTAGGCGCCTGGCGGTGAGCCTCACTGCCGTGCGCGCCCAGGCGCCCGAACAGACGGTAAGCGAGAAGATCATGCCGGTGGCGGTGGCCCTAGACGCGCAAGGGCGGCCCACCCCCGCCCTGATGAAGAAACTCACCGCCAAGGGCATCCCATTGGCGGCCGTGGAGCGGTTCGAGCGGCGCATGGAGGGCAAGAGCGAGACCCTGTTCTATACCCATACCGCGCCGGGCAGCAGCCTGGCCGCCGTGCTGCAGGAGGCGATCGCCGAAGCGGTGCGTCGGCTGCCCATCCCCAAGCTGATGCGCTGGGGGGGCGGCGAGGCCGAGTTCGTCCGGCCGGTGCACGGCCTCATCGCCCTGCACGGCCGCGAGGTGGTCCCCTGCACCCTGTTCGGTCTGCATTCCGGCCGGGTCACCCGCGGTCATCGCTTTATGGGGGCGGGCGAGCTCGTGCTGGAGCGGGCCGACGACTATGCCGGGCTGCTGCGCACGCGCGGCTTCGTCGAGCCCGACTTTGCCGCCCGCCGCGAGCGCATCCGAGCGGCACTGCTGGCGGCGGCCGGGGCGGAACAGGTGCTCATCACCGAGGCCCTGCTTGACGAGGTCACGGCGCTGACCGAATGGCCCGTGGTGCTGAAAGGCACGTTCGACGCGGCCTTCCTCAGCGTGCCGCAGGAGTGCCTGATCCTCACCATGCAGAGCCACCAGCGCTATTTCCCGCTGCTCGACGCCAACGGACGGTTGCTGCCGCGCTTCCTGCTGGTGGCCAACATCGACGTGCCCGAGCCCGGAGCGATCGTCCAAGGCAACGAGCGGGTGCTGCGCGCGCGTCTATCCGACGCCCGCTTCTTCTTCGAACAGGACAGCAAGACGCCGTTGGCGGCCAGGGTGCCACGGCTCGACGAGGTGGTCTATCACAACCGCCTGGGCAGCCAGGGCGAGCGTGTGCGCCGGCTCAAGCGGCTCGCCGCCGCCATCGCCCGCGAGCTCAATGCCGATGTCGCCCTCACCGAACGGGCGGCGGAACTGGCCAAGGCCGATCTCGTCACCGACATGGTGGGCGAGTTCCCCGAGCTGCAGGGGGTGATGGGCCGCTACTACGCCCTGAACGATGGCGAGGATGCGCGCGTGGCCGAGGCCATCGAGACCCATTACCGCCCGCGCCTGGCCGGCGATGCCCTGCCCGAGGGTAACATCGCCGTGAGCCTGGCCCTGGCCGACCGCCTGGACCAGCTCGTCGGGCTGTTCGGCATCGGGCTCGTCCCCACCGGCGACAAGGACCCCTACGCCTTGCGCCGCGCGGCGCTGGGGGCGTTGCGTCTGCTGCTGGAGCGGGCGCTGCCGCTCGATCTGATGCAGTTGCTGCGCCTGGCCCATGCCCAGTTCCACCGCGAGCAGCTCACCGACAGCGCCCCGCTGGACGTCTATCAGTTCATGCTCGAACGCTTGCGCGTCTATCTGCGCGAGCAGGGTCATCCCGCCGACGCGGTGGAGGCGGTGCTGGCACTCGCCCCCACCCGCATCGACCAGATCCCGGCGCGGCTTGATGCCGTGGTGGCCTTCCAGCGCCTGCCCGAGGCAGCCGCCCTGGCCGCTGCGCACAAGCGCATCCGCAACCTGCTCAAGAAGGCGCAAGGGGCCGATGCACAGATCGACCCGGCCCTGCTCGCTGCCCCCGCCGAACGGGCGTTGTACGATGTACTGGTGACGCTGGAGCCCAAGGTGATGGGACTGCTGGCCGACCTCGACTACACCGGGGCGCTGCTGGCACTGGCCGGCGTGCGTGCGCCAGTGGACCGCTTCTTCGACGAGGTCATGGTGCTGGTGGAGGAGCCCCTGCTGCGCGCCAATCGCCTGGCCCTGCTCAGGCGGCTGCATGGGGTCATGAACAGCGTGGCCGACATCGCCGAGCTGGCCGCCGCAGCCTGACCCATGCTGGTGCTGTTCACCGACTACGGCGTGACCGATCCCTATGTGGGTCAGGTCAAGGCGGTGCTCACCCAGCACGCGCCCGGGGTCGCCATCATCGACCTGCTGCACGAGGCGCCGGCCTACAACGCGCACGCCGGTGCACACCTGCTCGCCGCTCTGGCCACGGCCTTCCCTGCCGGCAGCGTGTTTCTCGCCGTGGTCGATCCGGGTGTGGGCACCCCACGCGAGACCCTGGTGGCAGAGGCCGACGGACGCTGGTTCGTCGGCCCCGACAACGGGCTGCTCAGCATCGTCGCCGCACGGGCCGACGAAAGGCGCTTCTGGCGCATTACCTGGCGGCCGC
>JANWZL010000102.1 GCA_025054655.1 Thiobacillaceae bacterium
TGGGGGCGATCAGACCCCACAGCCGGGCTGAACCTTTCGACCACGACCACGCGGGCTCGTTCGCCCCACGGCGGGCCTGCTGCAACGGGCGGTTACCCGAGCAGCCGCTCGAGCAGCGTGGCCAGGGCCTTCTGCTGGCGCGCGACCGTGAGGCGCTGGGCGCGCACGATGGCGCGCAGGTCGGCTAAGGCCTCATCGAACCGCTCGTTGACCACCAGGTAATCGTATTCGAGCGCATGCGACATGTCCTCTCGCGCCGAGGCCAGACGACGCGCAATGACCTCGGCGCTGTCCTGTCCACGCTCGCGCAACCGGCGCTCCAGCTCCGTCAGCGACGGCGGCAGGATGAAGATGCTCAGCACCGAGGGGAACAACCGCCGCACCTGGGCCGCCCCCTGCCAGTCGATCTCCAGCAGCACGTCGTGGCCCTGCGCCAGCTGCCCCTCGATCCAGGCCTGCGAGGTGCCATAGTAATGGCCATAGACCTGCGCGCTCTCCAGGAAGGCCCCCTGCCCCAGCATGTCGAAGAAGGTCTCGCGGGTGACGAAGTGATAGTGCACCCCGTCCTCCTCGCCTGGCCGCGGCGGGCGGGTCGTGTAGGAGATGGACAGGCGCAGCTGCGGGTCGTCTTCTAGCAAGGCGCGGACTAGGCTGGACTTGCCGGCCCCGGAGGGGGCGGAGACGATGAACAGGCTGCCGGACATTTTGGGGTGAGGGGTGAGGAGTGAATGGTGAGGGGTGAGGAGGGGGTTACTCGAGATTTTGCACCTGTTCGCGCATCTGTTCGATGAGCACCTTCAGCTCGACCGAGGTCTGGGCGAGCTCGGCGGTGACCGACTTGGAGCCCAGGGTGTTGGCCTCGCGATGCAGCTCCTGCATGAGGAAGTCGAGCCGTTTGCCCACCGCGCCGCCCGTACCGAGCACGCGTTCGACCTCGGCGAGGTGGCTCTCCAGCCGGCCCAGTTCCTCCTCGACGTCGATCTTCTGCGCATACAGGGCCACCTCCTGCAGGATGCGGTCGCGCTCGGGCGTGCCGGCCAGTTCCTCCATGCGACGGGTGAGTTTCTCCCGGTAGGCGGTGACGATCGCGGGCAGCTGCGGGCGCAAGGCGTACACCCGCTGACGTAGAGCCTCGACGCGCTCTTGCAGCAAGGACCGCAACCGCTCGCCCTCACGCGCACGGCTGGCGGTCAGTTCGCGCAGGGCCCGCTCCAGTAGTTCCATCACCGTTGCATACAGGGAAGCGGGCTCGCTGTGCACCTCGCCCAGCATGCCGGGCCAGCGCAGGACGTCGGCCACAGTGAGCGGGGCGGCCTGGGGGAGCCGGCTCTGCACCTGGGCGGCCAGCTGCACCAGGCGGTCGAGCAGGGCGGCGTCCGGCGCCTCGGGCAAGACCGCCACCGCATGGACCTGGTAATTGATCCGGCACTCGAGCTTGCCGCGGCGGATGTCCCGAGCGATGCGCTCGCGCAGCTGCGACTCCAACGGCCGCAGGTCTTCGGGTATGCGGAAGGCGAGCTCCAGGAAGCGCGCGTTGACCGAGCGCAGCTCCAGGCTGAGGTGACCCTGCGGCAGCTCTGCCGTCTCCACCGCATAACCGGTCATGCTGTATAAAGCGCCCACGCGATCCGCTATGCTTGATGTATCGTGTGCCAGACAGGCATCTTATAACGCTAAGACATGCCCACACAAACCACGGAACCCCTGCCCGCCGGCTACCGGCTGGGCGAATACATCATCGATCGCAGGATCGGTGGGGGCGGATTCTCGTTGGTCTATCTCGCCTTCGACCCGGATGGCCAGCCCGTGGCGATCAAGGAATACCTGCCCGGCGGCGTGGTCAAACGCGGCGAGGGCGGTACGGTGATGCCGTTGTCGGAGGACAAGCTCACCTCGTTCCGCTATGGCATGAAGTGCTTCTTCGACGAGGGGCGGGCCCTGGCGGACATCCGCCACCCCAACGTGGTGCGGGTGGTCAACTTCTTCCGCGCCAATGACACGGTGTACATGGTGATGAAGTACGAGCGCGGGCGCACCCTGCAGAGACACATCACCGCGCTGACGGAACCCATGCGCGAGAGTTTCATCCGCCAGGTCTTCGTGCAGCTGCTCAACGGACTGCGCGAGGTGCACGCGCACCGCATCCTGCACCTGGACATCAAGCCGTCCAACATCTACATCCGCACCGACGGCACGCCCGTGCTGATCGACTTCGGTGCCGCGCGCAGCATGCTCGAGCGCAACCCGCATCTGATCTTGCCCATGTACACGCCCGGCTTCGCCGCGCCGGAACAGTACCGGGCGCGCGAGTGTCTGGGGCCGTGGACCGACCTGTATGCGGTGGGCGCGACCATGTATGCCTGCCTGGCGAAGTCCCCGCCGCCGGCGGCGGACGAGCGTATGGAACGCGACAGGCTGATCCCTGCCGCCAAGGCGTTCGCCGGCCAGTATTCGGCTGCCCTGCTGGAGCTGGTCGACAGTCTGCTGCGGCTGGATCACACCCAGCGCCCGCAAAGCGTGTACGCGGTGCAGAAACGGCTGATCGAACTGATCAACCGCAACGGTCGCAGCAAACCGACCCTGCTCACCCTGATCAAGGATCGATTGAACCCCACGTCGCGATGAATTTCGTCGTCTATCAGGCCAGCCGCCGCGGTGGCCGTGCGGTCAACGAGGACCGCGTGGCCTATGCCTACACCCCCGAGGCCCTGTTCATGGTCGTCGCCGATGGCATGGGCGGGCACAGCCACGGCCAGGTCGCCGCACAGTTGCTGGTGCAGACCATGGTGAGCCTGTTCCAGCAGCAGGCCGTACCGCGGCTGCCCAACATGCAGGCCTTCCTGCTCGACGGCATCTACGCCGCCCACGACGCCATCAACGAATACGCACTGCGCAATAAGCTCAACGACCCGCCGCGCACCACCTGCGTGGCGGCGGTGGTACAGGGGGGCGTGGCTTGTTGGGCGCACGTGGGCGACTCGCGGCTGTATCACTTCGACAAGCGCCGCTTGCTCGAGCGCACCCGCGATCATTCCGCCGTACAGCAACTGGTGGACGAGGGACTGCTCAGCGATGAGCAGATGCGCATGCATCCGGACCGTAACAAGCTCTACAACTGTGTCGGCGGCTACGCATTGCCCGACATCGAGCTGGCGCAGCCGGTCACGCTGCAAGAGGGCGACGTGCTCCTGCTGTGCAGCGACGGCATCTGGGGAGAGATCAGTGACCGCGAGATGCTCGCCACCCTGCGCGCCTATCCGCTGGAGCGCGCCATCCGCCACATCATGGACCACGCCGAGTTCCGCGGCGGCCGACACGCCGACAACCTTTCCATCGTCGCCATGCGCTACGGCGAGGAGCGTTTCGACGACAACGAGCTGGTGCTGGGCGATGATCTGGGTCTGGACGGCTTCACCACCCAGCTCAAACGCCTCTCCCTACGTGTGGACGAATCCTTGCAAGACAAGGACATCGACCAGGCGGTGGCCGAGATCCAGGCGGCCCTGGCCAAGTATGGACTGGACAAATCCACGCCATGAACCCGACCCCCGTGCTCACGAGCCAATGGCACCGGCCCTCGGGCCGTGCCCCCGACGCCCTGCGCCCCGTGCGCATCACCCGCCGCTACACCAAACACGCCGAGGGCAGTGTGCTGATCGAGTGCGGCGACACGCGCGTGATCTGCACCGCCAGCGTGCTCGACAAGGTGCCGCCGCACGTCAAGGGCACCGGCGCCGGCTGGCTGACAGCCGAATACGGCATGCTGCCGCGCGCCACCCACACCCGCGGCGAGCGCGAGGCTGCACGCGGCCGGCAGAGCGGGCGCACGCTGGAGATCCAGCGCTTGATCGGCCGTTCGCTGCGCGCCGCGGTGGACCTTGCACAATTGGGCGAGCGCACCCTGCACGTCGATTGCGACGTCATCCAGGCCGACGGCGGCACCCGCACCGCCAGCATCACCGGCGCCTTCGTCGCCGTGCACGATGCAGTGGAGTGGCTCGTGCGCGAGGGGCTGCTGCCCGCCTCCGTCATCCGCGATCACGTCGCCGCCGTCTCGGTGGGCCTCTACCAGGGGGTGCCGGTATTGGACCTGGACTATGCCGAGGACGCGGCCTGCGACACCGACATGAACGTGGTCATGACCGGTCGCGGCGGTCTGATCGAGCTGCAGGGCACCGCCGAGGGCGAGCCCTTCAGTCGCGAACAGCTCAACGCCCTACTCGACCTGGCCGAGAAAGGCATCCGCGAGTTGATCGCCTACCAGCATGCCGCCCTCCACACCTGACCCCTCAACCCTATGCGCCAACTGGTCATCGCCTCCAACAACCCCGGCAAGCTGCGCGAGATCGGCCAGATCCTCGCCCCGCTGGGCTTCCAGGTTCGTCCCCAGGCCGACTTCGGCGTGCCCGAGTGCCCCGAGCCGCACGTGACCTTCGTCGAGAACTGCATCGCCAAGGCGCGTCATGCCGCCGCCCACACCGGGCTGCCGGCCCTGGCCGACGACTCCGGCATCTGCGTGCACGCCCTGGGGGGAGCGCCGGGCGTGCATTCCGCCCGCTATGCCGGTGAGCCGCGCAGCGACGCCCGCAACAACGCCAAGCTCGTGCAGGCCTTACAGGGTGTGGCCGACCGGCGGGCGCACTACTATTGCGTCATGGTCTATCTGCGCCACCCCGAGGACCCCGAGCCGCTCATCGCCGAAGGTCGCTGGTATGGCGAGATCATCGACACCCCACGCGGCAGCGGCGGTTTCGGCTACGACCCGCACTTCCTCGTGCCCGAACTGGGACGCACCGGGGCCGAGCTGAGCGCGCAGGAGAAAAACGCCATCAGCCACCGCGGCCAGGCCTTGCGCGCCCTGGTGGAGAAGCTGCAGGCCCTTGGCTGAGCGTATCATCCGTCCGGCGGGGGTTCCGGCCGTGCCCCCGCCGCTCGCGCTCTACGTCCACCTGCCCTGGTGCGTGCGCAAGTGCCCTTATTGCGACTTCAACTCGCACCCCCTGCGTGGGGAGCTGCCCGAGGCCGACTACCTCGACGCCCTAGAGCGCGACCTCGTGCACGCCCTGCCCGCGGTGTGGGGGCGCACGGTGGTCAGCGTCTTCATCGGCGGCGGCACCCCCAGCCTGTTCTCCGCCGCGGCCGTCGAGCGGCTGCTCGTGCGCTTGCACACCCTGCTGCCCATCGCCCCTGGCGCCGAGATCACGCTGGAGGCCAATCCGGGGACCGTGGACGCCTCGCGCTTCGCCGGCTACCGCGCCGCCGGCGTCAATCGCCTGTCGCTCGGGGTGCAAAGCTTCGACGACCGCCACCTTGCCGCTCTGGGGCGCATCCATGACGCCCGCGCCGCCCACGCCGCCGTCGAGGCGGCGCGGGCGGCCTTCGATGCGGTGAATCTGGACCTCATGTACGCCCTGCCCGGCCAGACCCTGGCCGCGCTGGAGCAAGATCTCGACACCGCCCTGGGCTACGCACCGGCCCACCTGTCGGTCTATCAGCTCACCCTGGAGCCCAACACCGCCTTCGCCGCCGCCCCACCGCCGCTGCCCGACGAGGAGCTGGCCGCGGACATGCAGGAGGCGGTGGAGACACGGCTTGCCGCGGCCGGCTACACGCACTACGAGACCTCCGCCTACGCGCGGCCGGGACATGCCTGTCGGCATAATCTCAATTACTGGACCTTCGGCGATTACCTGGGCATCGGCGCCGGGGCGCACAGCAAGCTCACCTTGGCCGACGGGGTGTGGCGCTCATCGCGCGTCAGGCATCCGCGCCAATATCTGGCCACGGCGGGCAGCCCGGCAGCCATCGCCGAGTCGCAGCGGGTGAGAGCGCAGGAGCTGCCCATCGAGTTCATGATGAACGCCTTGCGGCTCACGGCCGGCTTCGCCCCAGAGCTGTTCTGCGCCCGCACCGGGCTGCCGTGGTCGGCGGTGGCCGCGCGCATCGCCCGCGCCGAGGCCCTCGGGCTGATCGCCTGCGAGGCCGACCGGGTGCGCCCCACCGAGCGCGGCCGCAGGCTGCTCAACGAGCTGTTGCAGATCTTCCTCGATTAACCCCGCCAACGATCAAGCTGGCCGCCGCCACCCCAGGGGATTTGCCGTAGCCCGGATGGAACGCAGCGCAATGCGGCTTCGTCTACACCATTCGGTCCTCGCATTCTGGCCCTGCGGGCTGCATTCGGGTTCGGGTCCTTCACGCCAAAGGGCGAGACCGCACGTGCCCGGCCGGGGGCAAGGTTCGACCGAGCGTGGCAAGAAAGAGGCGGCCAAGACCCCGCCGGGAGGCCAGACGATGCGGCATGGCGGGGAAACAGGCGAGCGACGGGCACCGACCGCGCCAACGCCGCGCCCCGCCCGCCGACGACGATGTTTTAGCCTTACCCAGCGCCGCCTGCACGGAAATTTTGACTATTCAACGCACGAGGTCTATGCTGCGAAAAGCATATGCCTCAGCATAGGCCTAATGTTGGAGGAATGTCATGTATCCCGAACGTCGTGTCCGGTTGTTTCGCAACGGTCGCAACCAGGCCGTGCGTATTCCGCGCGAGTTCGAGCTGGACGCCGATGAGGCGCTCATCCGGCGCGAGGAGGATCGTCTGGTGATCGAGCCAGTACGCCGGCAGGGCCTGCTCGCGACGCTGGCCGCCTTACCCGTGATCGAGGAGGATTTTCCCGATGTCGAT
>JANWZL010000107.1 GCA_025054655.1 Thiobacillaceae bacterium
GCGCCGGTGATGAGCCCGTGGCGGTTGGCCATGCGGGGCAGCAGGTGCAGCTCGGTCTCGCCGTGTTTGGCGATCAGGATGGGTGCGCTCATCGTCGCTCCTTGCATTGGACACAATCAGAGGCTGCCGTGACATGCACGGTGAGGACCGTAAAACATTGCGGCCACGCGACAGTCGACCGGAAGATGGGGTTTGCGCCCATGTGACCGGGCGGGTGTGAAGGTCCCGAGGTCGCAGACGAGGGGCGCGTGGCATCTGAGCCACACTTCGGGCCTGGGCGGAGTGCGCTCCCCTTGCCGGCGGTCAGCAGCCTGTGCATCGTACGACCTTCTACCCCTCAACCCGTGGTATGGCTGCCAGCGTATCATACACCGGGCCGCAACCCAGCGAGCATCGGTCATAGAGGACGGGCTCCCTTGGCTGAGCTGAACGCAATCGTGATGGCCTTGAGGCGAGGTTCGAACGCGGGCCAGTTAGATGCTGGATGCAAGGCTTTTCCACACCTGGAGCGCGTCGATGTGCTCGTGCGCACAGACACCGTTTGAACGCTCGACTAGGGATCGGTTTGCTTGCAGAGGCAGGGTTTGCCACGCATTGGCGGGGGTTTAATTCCCTTACTCAAGAGGATCGTGATCCGGTCGATAATCCCAAGGACGAGGCAGGGTCTGGGATAGGGTGCGTTGAATACGGCGTGCACGGCTTGGCCCATGGGGTGGCCTGTTCTGCTGATGCCTGTGGGTGAAGCCGGAGGCCGGTCCTGCGCGCATCCTGGGCTTGACTGCGGGCTGTATGCTTGCAGGAGGGCAACCTATACAGTGTCAACGGCCAAGTTGCGACCAACGAACAACATCATGCGACGGGGGATGTGATGCGTGCGCCGGTGCTCCTCATTGAGGATGATCCCACACTGGCTGAGACCTTGTTCGAACGGTTGAGCCATGAGGGACACGCGGTGCGCATGGTGCGCTGGGACGGGGGCGATACCGAAGTGCCGGCAGAGGAGGACGCGCTGCTGATATTGCAGCTCGACCGCCCAGCTACTGGCCATGAGCGGCAATGGCCCCGGTGGGGCGGGCATGGGCTCGTTCCCGTGATCTACGTCGGCCCCCGCGACGACATGGCCGCGCGGCTTACTGCGCAGCGCGCTGGGGCGACGCGCTTCATTTCCCAGCCAGTGGACATGGACCGGCTGCTGTTGCTGATCGACAGCCACCTGCTCGCCACACCCCAGCCGCCCTACCGTGTCCTGTTGGTGGCCGAAGACGCCGGTCGTCTGACGGCCCTGACCGAGGCCTTGCGTAGTGCGGGCATGCAGGTGGAACTCGTGCACGACCCTATGCTCGCGCATGCCGAGGCCGTGCGCGTGCGGCCCGAATGCCTCGTGCTCAGCCGCCGCATGCAGGCCTGCTCGGGCGACGAGGTGGCTGCGGTATTGCGCGCCGATGCCCGCTTTCAGGACCTGCCCATCGTCTTCCTGCTCGACGAGGGCGATGTGCGCCCCTTGCCTGCGCTGGATGGGGCGGGGGAACATGGCCTGCCGCAGACGGCTGCGCCGCAGGCGTTGGTGACCCTGGTCAGCCAGCGCGTGCGCCGCGTGCGCAGCCTGCGCCGGGTCAGCGAGGACCTGCGCGCCAGCCTGCGCGAGGCCAGGGTGTTGCGCCTGGCGCTGGACGTGCACGCCATGATGTGCATCACCGACGCGGACGGCATCATCGCCTACGTCAACGACGCCTTCTGTCGCGCCCTGGGCTACCGCCGGCGCGAGCTGCTCGGCCGTTCGCTGCTCGAGCTCGACGCCGCACCGGCGAGCGGCTACAGCGCCATCTGGCCCGGGCTCGCCAGTGGCGAGGTGTGGCGCGGCCCAATCTGCCACCGACGCAAGGATGGCCTGCAGCGCGCGGCACTCGTCTCCATCGTGCCCTACCTCAACGAGGCCGGAGTCCCCACGCGCCACCTGCTGGTGGGCACTGATCTGGACGAACTGCCCCCCATGCCCGAGGCTTGCCGGCAGGCCGGCTGAACGCCCGACCCGGCGTGCTCGACGCCGGCGCGCAAGCAGGTTATGTTTGCATTGAACCCGGTTGCCATTAGGACGCGGGCAGGGGCGAGCGAGGCCCGTGTAGGCGGTAAAGCGGTGTCGGCACGCGGCTGCGTCGGCATGGGCAGTGCCCACACCGAAGGCAAGACCGGCCTTATGGATAATCTGGGTTGAACATATTCGTGCAAACCTTTCGCCTCGGGACCGGTCTGACGGACATGACTGCCTTGCCAGATCACGCACGGGCACGGGTCAGGCCCGCTCCCTCCACCCCGTGCTAGATTACGCAAGGAACCGGGACGTGGGGGAAGACCGCTCACCGGAACCGACTGACACGTTGAGGACATGCCGGCCGCCACCGCCATCGGCTACACGCGCAGCGCCATCGCCCTGCACTGGGCGGTGGCGCTGTTGATTCTGGCGGCCCTGCCCATGGGTCTTTACATGACCGAGCTGACCCTGTCGCCGCTGAAGCTCAAGCTCTACGCCTATCACAAATGGCTCGGGGTGACGGTGTTCCTGCTCGCGCTGCCGCGGCTGCTGTGGCGGCTGAGCCACCCCCCGCCGCCGCTACCGGCGAGCGTGCCCGCCTGGCAACGGCGGGCCGCTCATGCCCTGCACTGGGCCCTGTACGCCCTCATGCTGGCGCTGCCGCTCAGCGGCTGGCTCATGAGCTCGGCCAAGGGCTTCCAGACGGTCTATCTGGGCCTGCTGCCCATCCCCGACCTGTTGCCCAAGGACGAGGCCCTGGGGGAGCGGCTCGCCGCCGTGCACGCGACCCTCGCCTATGTCTTGCTTGCCGCGCTGCTCGTCCACGTCGCCGCGGCGCTCAAACACCACTTCGTCGATCGCGACGAGGTGCTCACGCGTATGCTGCCCTGGATCAGGAGGCCCGCGCCATGAGAGGGCTCGCATGGGTTTGCATCATCGCCCTGGGGGCCGCGGCGCCCGCCGCTGCGTCCACCTTCGACCGGCTGCTGCCGGCCAAGAGTCAGATCGTCTTTGTCTCGCGCCAGATGGGGGTGCCGGTGGAAGGCGGCTTCAAACGCTTCAGCGGCGAGATCGCACTGGACCCGGCCCGCCCTGAGGCGGCGCGGGCCACGCTGGAGGTCGATCTCGCCAGCATCGACGTGGGCGCGCGCGAGGCCTACGACGAGGTGGTGAGCCGCAACTGGTTCGACGTGCGCCAGTATCCCAGCGCGCGTTTCGTCGCCACCAGCATACGACCCTTGAGCGGGGAGCGTTACGAGGTGCGCGGCCAGCTCACCCTCAAGGGACGCACGCGCGAGATCGTCGTGCCGGTGAGCCTGCGCGCGCAGGGGACGGAGGCGGTGATGGAGGGCAGCTTCACCCTCAAACGGCTCGACTATGGCATCGGCACCGGCCCCTGGGGCGACACCAGCATCGTCGCCGACGAGGTGCAGGTCAGATTCCGTCTAACTGCCGGCCGCTCGGCCCCCGCCCCGGGGGGTCGGTCTGCCGCCAGACCCTGATCGTTTCAACCACGTGCAAGGAGGGACCATGCAACGCTTACGACTGCTCGCCGCCACCGCCCTGCTGGGGATGTCCACCGCCGCCCTGAGCGCCGACACCTATAGCATCGACAGCCGACACACCTTTCCCGTGTTCGAGGTGAGCCACCTGGGTTTCTCCACCCAGCGCGGCCGCTTCAACAAGGTCAGCGGCAAGATCAGCCTCGATGCCAAGGCCAAGAAGGGCAGCGTAGAGGTCGAGATCGACGCCGCCTCCATCGACATGGGCCTGGAGGACTGGGACAAACATATGAAGAACGAGGACTTCTTCCACGTCGAGAA
>JANWZL010000058.1 GCA_025054655.1 Thiobacillaceae bacterium
CCCCCCGCCTCGAAGACTTCCTGCCCCAGGCGCGCATCGCCTATTTTTCCATGGAGATCGGGCTGGCCGCCGACATCCCCACTTACAGCGGCGGCCTGGGCGTGCTGGCCGGCGACACCCTGCGCACGGCGGCCGACCTGGAGCTGCCCATGGTGGGGGTGAGCCTGGTGTCGCGCGCCGGCTACTTCCGCCAGGAGATCGACGCCGAGGGCCGCCAGGTGGAGCGGCCCGACCCCTGGGACCCCGCCCGTCACGCCCGCCGGCTCGACGCGGCGGTGGCCATCCGCATCGAGGAGCGCACGGTGTGGATCGGCGGCTGGCTGTATGTGGTGCGTTCCTGGCGCGGCGGCAGCGTGCCGGTGATCCTGCTCGACACCGACCTGAACGCCAACGACCCGCGCGACCGCGACATCACCCATTACCTGTACGGCGGCGATCAGGTCTATCGCATCAAGCAGGAGCTGGTGCTGGGGGTGGGCGGGGTGGCCATGCTGCAGGCCCTGGGCTTCAGGCTCATCGGCTACCACATGAACGAGGGCCATTCGGCCTTCCTCACGCTGGCGCTGATGCGCCGCTATGCCTATGCCGCCGAGGACCTGCGCCCGGGCGAGCCGCCCTACGACCTGCCGCGCATCCGCGACCTGTGCACCTTCACCACCCACACGCCGGTGGAGGCCGGGCACGACCAGTTCGACTACGAGCTGTTGCGCCGCATCTATCCCGACCTGCCCGATCTGCCCACCCTCAAGCGGCTGGCGGGCGAGGAGCGGCTCAACATGACCCGGCTGGCGCTCAACCTATCGGAATACGTCAACGGCGTGGCCAAGCGCCATGCCGAGGTGTCGCAGCGCATGTTCCCCGGCTACAGCGTGCATGCGGTGACCAACGGCGTGCACGGCCCCACCTGGACCAGCGCGCCATTCCAGGCCCTATACGACCGCCATGTGCCTGGCTGGTGCCACGAGCCGGAGCTGCTCGCCCGCGCCGACCGCATCCCCGATGCGGCGCTGTGGCAAGCGCATGTGCAGGCCAAACAGGCCCTCATCGAGCGTGTGCAGTCGATCACCGGCGTGCACTTGCACCCGGAGCAGCCCATCCTCGGCTTTGCCCGCCGCATGACCGCCTATAAGCGGCCCGATCTGTTGTTTGCCGATCCCGCGCGGCTGCGCGCCATCGCCCAACAATGGCCGTTCCAGGTGGTGCTCGCGGGCAAGGCGCACCCGCGCGACGAGAGCGGCCGTCAGCTGATCCAGACCCTGCACGCGCACATGCGGGCGCTGGCGGACGGCCTGCGCATCGCCTTCCTGCCCAACTACGACATGGACCTCGCCCTTACCCTGGTATCGGGCTGCGACCTATGGCTCAACACCCCCTTGCGGCCGCTGGAGGCCTCCGGCACCAGCGGCATGAAGGCCGCCTTCAACGGCGTGCCGCAGCTGTCGGTGCTGGACGGTTGGTGGGTGGAGGGCTGCCTCGAGGGTGTCACCGGCTGGGCCGTGGGCGACGACAGCCCAAGCGCCAATGGCAGCGATGCGCAGAGCCTGTACGACAAGCTGGAGCGGGTGGTGCTGCCGCTGTGGTACCTGGAGCGCAACGCCTGGATCCAGGTGATGAAAGGGGCCATCAGCAAGAACGCCGCTTATTTCAACAGCCACCGCATGATGCGCCGCTACGCCGCCGAGGCCTATCTGCGCTGACCGGTGCCGTGCGGCCGCGGCCTGCGCCGCGCCTGCCACAGGGCCGGGCGGGCACGGTCGGCATGAAGCGAGTCTGGCCACCGGGGCCCTACCCCACCGGCCATGGTCCGGCCTCACCGCCAAGAAACTGACAGAATCCCGCTGTGCGGCCGGATGGGGCATCGCCCGCGCCCACATTGCCCGCCCATCCGCGCGCCCGCTCTTGCGGCTTGCCGCCGGATGTCCGCTGACTGCCCGTCGGTGAAGATTTCCTTCGCGTCACCCAAACGGGGTGCAAGCGGGCACATCAGGCCGCCAGCCGCTCCGCCAGGCCCTCCACCCGACTTTCGAGCTGCTCCAGCCTGCGTTTGATCTCATCCTGTTCGCTGCGTTGCACGTAACGCTCCTCGAAGCGATCGAGCCGGGCGTTGAGCTGATCGAACCGCACCTGCACGTCACCCGCCAACTTCTCGATGCGGCCCGTGGCCTCCAAATGATGCGTGTCGGCGCGGTTACGCACATCATCGATGCGCTTGAGCAGGTCGGCGTGCAAGGCATCGAAACGCCTGTTCGACTCGTCGACTCGCTTGAGTACGTCTGCGTGGACGCCGTCGATGCGTTTGTTCGTCTCGTCCATGCGCTTGAGCAGGTCGGCGTGCAAGGCGTCGAAGCGTTTGTTGGTGTCGTCGATGCGCTTGTTCATCTCGTCGAACCGCTTGAGTACATCGGCATGGACGGCATCGATGCGCTTATTCGTTTCGTCTATGCGCTTGTTGCTGTCATCGATG
>JANWZL010000043.1 GCA_025054655.1 Thiobacillaceae bacterium
GCTGATGGAGACATCGACGAACCATGACACAGCGGGGGCCAACAACCCCAACAGGGCATCCGAGGAGACGATCCAGACGGCCGCCACTGCGGCGTAGACGAGGGCGATGCGCAGGGCTGCAGCCGATGCCGAGCTGGTGCCGGTATCGGGCCCGTGGGTGGCGTCGGGTTCCCTGCGCGAGCGGTTCACGATCCCACCTGTCCTGTCTCCCACCACCGAACCAGCTCCGCCAAGGGCATCGGGTGTGCGAGCAGAAAGCCCTGGGCAGCATCGCATTCGAGTGCACGCACTTGCGCCAGCTGTTCCGCCGTCTCCACCCCTTCGGCCAGCACGCCGAGACCCAAGGTACGAGCGATAGCCACGATGGTGGCAGCGATGGCCCGGTCGGCCGCATCCTGGCCGAGCCCTTGTATGAAGGCCCGGTCGATCTTCAAGGTGTCGATCGGAAACCGGCGCAGATAAGCGAGCGATGAATAGCCCGTACCGAAATCGTCGATGGCCAGACGCACCCCCAGCCGCTTGAGATCGGTCAGAGCGGCGAGCACCTTTTGCGGATCGTGCATCAGCAGGCTCTCGGTCAGCTCCAGTTCCAAGCATGAGGCAGGCAGGCCGGACTCCGCGAGTGCCGCCGCCACAACGTCCACCAGATCGCTCGCCTGGAATTGGCGCATGGAGAGGTTGACTGCCAGACGCTCCAGGGATAGCCCTTCGGCACGCAGGCGCTGTGCATCCCGGCAGGCCGTGCGCAACACCCATGCGCCGATGGGCAAAATCAGCCCGGTCTCCTCGGCCACGCCGATGAATTGCGCCGGTGAGGTGAGGGTGCCATCACGTGGCAGCCAACGCAGCAGGGCTTCTATGCCGTAAGGTCGCTGCAGGCGCAGATCGATCAGCGGCTGATAATGCAGGAGGAATTCCTCCGCCTGCACCGCCTGCCGCAACCGCGTCTCCAGTGTCAGCCGGGCGCGTGCCCGTTCGGTCATCGACCCGATGTGGAATCGGTAGGTGTTGCGCCCCTGCGCCTTGGCTTCGTACATGGCCGTGTCGGCATGCTGCACCAAAGCGGTGGCGTCGGTGGCGTCGTCGGGGTAGAGGCTGATGCCGATGGACAGCCCCACGTAGGCCTGCTGGCCGCCCGCCAGTTCGAACGGTTGTGCGAAGCGATCGATGAGATCGCGCGCTACGGCGGCAGCCTGTTCGGCCGTGGCGATGTCCTGCAACAGTAGAACGAATTCGTCACCGCCCAGACGCGCCAAGGTGTCCCCCTCGCGCAGGCGCGAATGCAGACGATGCGCCACGCTCACCAGCAGGTCGTCACCCACCGGATGGCCCAGGCTGTCGTTGATGTCCTTGAACCGGTCGAGGTCGATGAACAGCACCGCCAGCCGCAAGCCATGCCGGTGGGCGCGTTCGATGGCGGCTTGCAGCCGGGCATTGAACAACAACCGGTTGGGCAGGTCGGTCAGTGGGTCATGATGGGCCAAATGCTGCAGTCGTTCCTGGGCCGAGCGTAACTCGCTCAGATCGGTGGCGACACCGACATAGCCGCGCAGCCTGCCCTCCTCGTCATACAGACCGTTGATATTCAGCCACAGCGGATAGAGCTCACCGTCTTTGCGTCGATTCCAGATCTCCCCCTGCCAATGCCCCACCTCGAGCAGTGCGGAGCGTATGGCGCGATAAAAGTCGGGGTCGTGATGCAGTGATTTGAGCATAGCTACCGGGCGGCCCACGAGCTCCTCGGCACTGTAACCGCTGATACGGCAGAAGGCCGGGTTGACCGCGAGGATGTCGGCCTGTGCATCGGTGATCAGGATGCCGTCGCGGGTGGATTCGAACACCGCCACAGCTTGGCGCAGTCTCTCCTCGGCACGCACGCGCATGACGGCTAGGGCGGCGATCTGGCAGAAGGGTTCGATCAGCGCCACCTCCTGCGCGGTGGGAGGGCGTGCCTCCGCCAGATAAGCGGCAAAAGTGCCGAGGACGCGGCCTTCACCATCCTTGAACGGCCAGCTCGCGCAGGCGCGAAAACCGTAGTTCCTGATGGCCTCGCGATAGGGCGCCCAGTTGGGATGGCTGAAGACATCGCTGACGATGACCGGCTCGCCCAGGGCGGCAGCACTGCCGCAACTGCCATTGCCCTCGGCGATGGGGAAGCCATCCACGCTGCGGTTGTAATCCTGCGGCAGCGAGGGCGCGGCAGCCAGCCGCAGCACCCCGCGACGCGGCTCCACGAGCAGGATGGCGATGCGCATCTGGGGGGCGATGGCCTCCAGCCGGCAGGCGATCTCGGTCAGGATTGCATCGAGCGGCCGCCCGGCCAGCAAGGCATCGAGAGCCGCGCGCCGGGCGGCCTCCACCTGCTCCGACAGCACACGCGTGCTGACGTCGCTGAGCACACCGATCAGTCGCACATATGCGGGGTGGGCCGATTCCACGCGGTTGAGCTCGTCGCGCACCCAGCGCTGAGGCCAGGCATCCGACTGCAGCCGGTATTGCACCACCGCATGGCCATCCTCGCTGGCCCGTCTGCGCGCATCCTCAAGCACGCAGCGATCCTGCGGATGCACCGGTGGGAAATCCGCCTCCACTGTTGTCCCCAACACTTGTGTGGCGTTCTCCGACACCCATTCCAACACGAGGCCCTGCTGTTCCTGACGCAGGCTGTAGAGCACGGCAGGACTGGCCGCGACGACCTGGGCCAAGCGACGGCTCAGCCGCGCCAACTCCGCCTCGTGCACCACCTTTTCCAGCACTGCGGGCACCTCGGCCAGATAACCCGTGTGCTTGGCGAGATAATCGTCCACCCCGAGGTGTAGAGCGCTAGCCGCTACGTCTTCACTGCCGTGTGCCGTAACGAGCACGATGGGTGTCTGCAGCGCGTAGTCCTCCCGTAACTGGCGCGCGAGCTCCAGGCCGTCCATGCCCGGCAGACGGTAGTCCACCAACAAGACATCACAGGCCGGCAGCGAACCATCGACCAGGCGTGCCAAAGCGGTGGGCGCATCAGGGACCCACTCGAGTTCGATGTGCGGGGCATGTTGCGCCAGGTGACGCTGCAGGAGATCGACATCAGCCGCGTTGTGTTCGACATACAGCACGCGCAGACCGCGCCGGCGACGTTCGGCCCGCTCGCCGAAGCGGGCGTGCGCGCGCTGCAGCAGGTGGGGCAGACGCTGCAGGTAATCGCCGCGTTTGACGACGTAGTCGTCGGCACCGGCCTTAAGCGCAGCCGCCACAGCCGCCTGATCGCCCGAGCCGGTCAGCACCATTACGGCGGTCGGCAGACGCAGCGCGCGCACATGTGCGAGCAGCTGCAAACCCGACCCGTCCGGCAAAGCCAGATCGGTCAACAACACATCAGGTGGGGGGGAATCCTGCAGATAGGCCTTGGCTTGCGCCAAAGAATCGACCACGACGAGCTCGATCCCAGGTACCATGCGCGCCAACGCCCGGCGCGTCAGATCAGCGTCGGCGGCGTCGTCCTCGACATAGAGCAGGCGAAGCTGAGGAAGCTCGGATTGCATCACCGTCCCGGGCACCGACCCACAAGGTGTGCAGATTCAATCGAGGGTCGTGTTGCACTGGCACCAGAAATGTTGGATGTGGCAGGCCGTGGCGACCAGCTCCTCGAAGCGCAGCGGCTTGACCACATAGGCGTTTGCCCCGCCGGCGTAGGCGGCGGCGATGTCGTCCGCAGCTCCCGAGGAGGTCCACACCACCACGGGCAGGGTGCTTGCCGCATAGTGGATGCGCAGGTCGCGCAACACCTCGAGCCCGCCCCTACGCGGCAGCTGTAGATCGAGCAGCACAACCGAAGGCCGCGGCGCCCCGTTGAGCCAGGTCCGCATCAGGTCGAGCACCGCCTCGCCGTCACGGGCTACCGTCACCGCAGGGGGTGACGAACATCTGCCCAGCGCGCGCAGCATCAGATCGAGATCGCTCGGGTCGTCCTCCACCAGCACGATAGACCCCAGGATGGGCCCATGAAAGCCGCCTGCGGTATGTCCCTGCATGCCTGTTCCTTGTGCGCTGTCAGGAAATGCCAAGCGATCCTCATCGGTGCGCGCATCGGGCTGACTGCTACGCCACACGCGGTGCGCAACCCATCGTGAGGACGGGCGTGCATGGGCATCGCGCAGCGCTGCCAGGTGATCGCAGAGCCGATTCTTGGCGTCCCATGCCCGCCATTATCGCCCCTGACGTGTATGAAGTTAAGTCTTGCGCCCATGCGCCGCGGCGCACGAGTACACCCCGCGCGACGCGTTCGATCCCGACGGCACGCATGACTGCCGCTGCCGAGAAGGCATGACCAACCCCAGAAGCTGGGCCTGGACACACGCGAGCGGGTCGTACCGCTGAGCATGGCATCGATGAAGCATGCGCCGGCCACCCAAGCCGGTCCGCCGAACCTCGTTGCACTTTCACATGAGAACACTTATCATTATCTAAATCGATCCATCCACGGTGACATCGGTGCCGTGGACACCCAGCCAGCCATGCCCGGGATGGGCCAGCCAGCCGATCGATCCGTCTTCACATCTCGATCGCATCAGGCATGCAACCGAAGAACATATCGGACTGGCCGACTTCATCTGCACGGCGCCCTGGCTGCGTGCCGGCCAGCACGCCGGGCCTGAGCGCCCTTCCGGCCCATCGTCCGGGGGCCGCTGACGCGGGCGTTCCTAGAGACAGCCTCTGCAGCCCCGATGCGACCGCTTCGGCCCCGTGGCCGTCGTGGCTCTGAAGGACAACTGCCGTGACCTTGTCCTACGGTCCACGTCTGCAACCGCACGGTGTGCTCATCACCCTGGTTGCGCATGCGCTGGTCCTGGCCGCGCTGCTCAGCCTGCAGCCGGTGGCGCATACGGTCGGTCTGCAGCGTCCGTTGCTGGTGAGTCTCATCACGCCGAACCCGCCCCCCGCCGAGCCGCCCAAACCGCTGCCCCCCAAGCCGAGGCCGCAGCCGCAGGCGCCGCGGCACAGCCCGCCACCGCCCGTGCTCACCGCCCCCGCTGCGGCCCCCTCGCCAGTGACGGCACCGCCACCGCCCCCCGAGCCAGTACCCGTGCCGGCGGTCCTGCCGCCGCCGCAAACGCCGGTGGAGACCAGCGTGGCCGCCCCGCCGGCGCCGCCGGCGCCGCCGCCGGTGACACCGCCGCGCTTCGATGCCGACTACCTGGACAACCCGGCCCCACCCTACCCGGCCCTATCCCGCCGGTTGGGCGAGGAGGGGCGGGTGTTGTTACGCGTCTATGTCCTGCCCGATGGCAGCGCG
>JANWZL010000142.1 GCA_025054655.1 Thiobacillaceae bacterium
TGGTAGCGCACAACGACCTGCCCACCTTCGCGCGGCTGCGCGCGGAGGGGCTCACGGTGCTGACCGAAGAGCGCGCCGTGCAGCAGGAGATTCGCGAGCTGCACGTGGGGCTGCTCAACATGATGCCGGACGCGGCGCTGGAGGCGACCGAGCGCCAGTTCCTGCGCCTGATCGGCGAGAGCAACCCCATCGCCCAGTTCTACGTCCACCCCTTCACGCTGGACGAACTGCCGCGCGGGGCCAAGGGGCGGGCGCACGTGGAGCGCTACTACGAGAGCTTCGACGCGGTGCGCGCGCAGGGGCTGGATGCCCTCATCATCACCGGGGCCAACGTCACCCGGCCGGACCTGTCCGAAGAGCCTTTCTGGGGCCCGCTCATCGAGGTGATCGACTGGGCCATGGACAACGTCACCTCCACCCTGTGTTCCTGTCTGGCCACGCATGCGGTGATGCAGTTCCGCTACGGCCAGCGGCGGGTGCGGCAGCCGGCCAAGCTCTGGGGGGTGTTCGAGCACCGGGTGGTGGACAAGCGCCATCCCCTGGTGAGCGACGTCAACACCTGCTTCGACGTGCCGCACTCGCGCTGGAACGACATCTCGCGCGCCCAGTTCGAGGCGGCGGGGCTGCACGTGCTGGTGGAGGGCGAGGTCGGCGTGCACCTGGCGGTGAGCCCGGACGGGTTGCGCTTTGTGTTCTTCCAGGGCCATCCCGAGTACGACACCATCTCGCTGCTGAAGGAATACAAGCGCGACCTGCTGCTGCACGCGCAGGGGCAGCTCGAGGCGCCGCCGCCCTTTCCGGCCAATTACCTCAAGGCGCGCGAACAGGCCATCCTGCGCGAATACGCCGAGCGGCTGCTGGAGGCCACCCGCAGCGGCCGGCCGGCGCCCGAATTCCCCGAGGACTTGATCGCCCCCCGGCTGGACAACACCTGGCACGACACCGCCGAGGCGGTGGTGGGCAACTGGATGGGCTGTGTCTACCAGGTCACCCACATCGACCGGCACAAACCCTTCATGGACGGCGTCGATCCCGCCGATCCGCTCGGTCTCGGCTGGTCGCGCCCGGAAACATAGGTTCAAGCCGGACAGACCCATTGCCGTAATTGGTTCGTGGCATAATCCGCCATTCTCTTTGTTCATCATGGCCATACATACAGGAGGCGAGGCAATGGCAAACGCAGCCAAGACACCCAGCGCCAAGAAGGCAGCGCCCGCCAAGACCGCGGACACCGTGCCCGCGGTCGCGGACAGCGGCGTCGATCTGGCCGGGACGTCGCCGCAGAAGAAGACCGCCGGCAAGGGGGCGGGCAGCAAGACCAAGGCCGCCGCCCAGCAGAGCGCGACCGCCGGCAAGCGGCCGTTGGACGTGAGCCTGCTCACCGACGAGGACATCCTGCGCATGCCCGAGTCGGATTACATGAACGAGGTGCAGCTGCAGTACTTCAAACGCAAGCTCCTGGCCATGCGCGCCGAGATCCTCAACAATGCGCGTGAGACCGGCGAGCACCTGAAGGAGAACGAGGTCTTCGCCGACCCCAACGACCGCGCCACGGTCGAGGAGGAGAACCTGCTGGAGCAACGGGTGCGCGACCGTGAGCGCAAGCTGCTGAAGAAGATCGAGCAGGCGCTGGCCCGCATCGACAGCGGCGAATACGGCTACTGCTTGGAGACCGGCGAGCCCATCGGCATCGCCCGGCTGCTCGCCCGGCCCACGGCGGAGCTGTCCATCGAGGCGCAGGAGAAACATGAGCGCATGGAGCGGCTCTACGCCGATTGAGCCGCACGGCCGCCCATGCACACGGCCGGGCGACCGGCCGTTTTCGTTTGCAGGCCGCCCGCGCCGGGATGCGGGCGGGGTGGTGCAGGAGGCGCGATGACCTCGCTTGAGACCTGGGAATTCCTCAGCTACGTCGTCACGGTCATCGGCCTGCCCTTCGCCATCGTCGTGTTCTGGGTCGAGCAGCGCAAGGAACGCGAGGCCGAGGACGAGGAGCTGCAGGCGCGGCTCAACCAGGCCTACACCGATTTCCTCAAGCTCGTGCTGGACAACGCCGATCTGCAGATGCTGCGGCGCGGCCCCATGACCACCCAGCTCAGCCCGGAACAGGAAGAGCGGCGCTACGCCCTGTTCGGCATCCTCATCGCCCTGTTCGAACAGGCCTATCTCATGGTCTATGAGGAGGACATGCCACGCCAGCGGCAGCGCATGTGGCAGGTGTGGGCCGACTACATGGAGGAGTGGTGCCGGCGTGAAGACTTCCGCGCCCTGCTGCCCGAGCTGCTGCGCGGCGAGGACCCCGAGTTCGCCGCCTACCTGCGCCGGCTGGCCGCCGAGGTGGAACAGGGTCAGCGCATGGCGACATGAGCCCACTGGCACGCCTGCTCATCGGCGCCATCCGCGCCTACCAATACCTGCTCTCCCCCTGGCTGGGCAACCAGTGCCGCTTCACCCCCACCTGCTCCGAATACGCCCGCGAGGCCATCGCCCGGCATGGGGCGCTCAGGGGCACATGGCTCGCCTTGCGCCGGGTCGCCCGCTGCCACCCCTGGCATCCGGGCGGGCATGACCCGGTGCCGTGAACACGTGGCGCACACGGGCATGGAGGGGAGTGTCGAGCACCCACGGCCAGCCAGTCCCGCGCAGGATAGGTACTGCCGCGCAGGGGGCAGACACGGCCGGGAGAGGGCGCGGTGGATCACTCGGCCTAAGCCGACCGCAGGGGTGCAGCGCTGCTTTGACACCATGCGTTAGACTTTGCCCATGACCCTCGGCCTGCGTTGCTTTCGACCACCGCAGCGCTTGCGCCCACCGGCGGGTGTGTGCAAGGGGGCGATGCAGCTCGACCGGTAGCGCTGATCCGGGCCAAGCCATGCCATCTGCCCTGGTCGAGCTGAACGGATTGCGCTACGCCTGGCCGGGCCAGCCGCCCTGTCTGAGCATCGACCACCTGCGGCTGGAGGCGGGCGAGGCGGTCTTCCTGCACGGCCCTTCGGGGGCGGGCAAGAGCACCTTGCTCGCCCTCATTGCCGGTGTGAACGTGGCCGGCCGCGGTCAGGTGCGGGTGCTCGACACCGACCTGGCGGAGCTGGGGCCGGCCGCGCGCGACCGCTTCCGAGTGGACCACATCGGCATCGTCTTCCAGCAGTTCAACCTGCTGCCCTATCTCACCGTGCTGGACAACGTGCTGCTGCCTTGCCGTTTCTCCGCCCTGCGCCGTACGCGGGCGCTGGCCGAGGCGGGCAGCCCCAGCGCGGCGGCCGAACGACTGCTGACCGAGCTGGACCTCGCGCCAGGGCTTTGGCACCGGCGTGCCGACACCCTGTCGGTCGGCCAGCAGCAGCGCGTGGCGCTGGCGCGGGCGCTGATCGGCCGCCCGGAGCTGATCCTGGCCGACGAGCCCACCTCGGCCCTGGACGCAGGGCGCCAGACAGCCTTCCTGGAGCTGCTCACGCGCGAGTGCGCGGCCAGCGGCGCCGGGCTCGTCTTCGTCAGCCACGACCTGCGCCTAGCTGGTCGCTTCGCACGGGTGGAGGAGCTCACCCGCCTCAACCGGGCAGGCGCGGAGGCCCAGGCATGAGAGGCCTCGCCGCCCTGCTCGCTCTGGCCGTCCGCAGCGCCTGGAACCGGCGCCTGACGCTGGGGCTCACGCTCACCGCCCTCACCCTGTCGGTGACCCTGCTGCTCGCCCTCGAACGGCTGCGGCTGGACACGCGCGCAAGCTTCGTGCAGGCGGTGTCTGGCACCGATCTCATCGTCGGCGCACGCGCCAGCCCCATCGAGCTTACCCTCTACGCCGTCTTCCGCCTCGGCCGGCCCACACAGGAGATCGGCTGGGCCGCCGCCCAGGCGTTGGCGCGCCATCCGGCAGTGGCCTGGACCCTGCCGCTCGCGCTGGGCGACAGCCACCGGGGCTTCCCCGTGCTGGGCACGCCGGCGGAGTATTTCGCGCGCTTCCACTACGGCGACCGGCGCGCGCTCGCCTTCGCCGCCGGGCGGCCTTACCAGGGGCCGTTCGAGGCGGTGCTGGGGGCGGAGGTGGCGCGGCGGTTGGGCTATGCCGTGGGCGCTCGCATCACGCTCAGCCACGGCGGCGGCGAGTTCGCCCCGGAACACGCCGACAAGCCCTTCACCGTGGTGGGTGTGCTCGCCCCCACCGGCACGCCGGTGGACCGCACGGTGCACGTGAGCCTGGAGTCCATCGAGGCCATCCATCTGGACTGGCAAGGCGGCGCCCCGATCCCCGGCCTGCGCATCCCCCCCGAACTGACGCGCAAGTTCGACCTCACGCCCAAGACCGTCACCGCCGTGCTGGTGGGGCTCAAGAGCCGCGCCCAGGTGTTCGCCATGCAGCGCTGGGTGCAAGCCTACCGCGACGAGCCGCTCATGGCCGTGCTGCCCGGCGTCGCCCTGGACGAGCTGTGGGCGCTCATGGCGGTGGGCGAGCGCGCGCTGCTCTCTGCCTCCGCCCTGGTGGCGGCGGTGAGCCTCGTAGGCCTCGTGGCCGTGATCCTGGCCGGTCTCAACGAGCGGCGGCGCGAGCTGGCCATCCTGCGCGCACTGGGCGCCGGCCCGCGCCGGGTGCTGCTGCTGCTGGTGATGGAGGGGGCGGGCCTGACCCTGGCCGCCTGCGCCCTGGGGCTGGCCTTGAGCCGTCTGCTGGCCCTCGCCGCCGGGCCATGGCTCGCCGCGCACTACGGCATCCAAGTGCAGATTGCCTGGCCGCACATGGGTGAGTGGCTATGGCTGACCGCCGTCTGCGCCGTGGGGACGCTAGCGAGCCTGATCCCCGCCTGGCGCGCCTATCGCCTGTCGCTCGCGGACGGCCTCACCCCGCATGTGTGAGCGCCCCTGCTGGGGCACACCGATGCGAGCCGTTCGCGTGACATTTCACCGACAGCGGACGAGTGCGACCGTGGGCTTGGATGGTGGAGCCGAGGAGGATCGAACTCCCGACCTCAGCAGTGCGATTGCTGCGCTCTCCCAGCTGAGCTACGGCCCCGTAAACGCGCAGTATATCAGAAAATGGCGCTGTCATCCGCGCGCAGAGGTGCGCCGCGCGCGCAGCAGCAGCCAAAGCCCCGCCAGGATCATGGGCAGCGACAGCCACTGGCCCATGCTCACGCCGAGGGCGAAGCCGAAGATGCCGTCGTCCGGCTGGCGGAACAGTTCGCCCACGCTGCGCAACACGCCGTAGCCCACCAGGAAGGCGCCGGAGGCGGCGCCGACGGGGCGCGGTTTGCGTGTGTACAGCCACAGGAGCACGAACAGCAGCAGGCCCTCCAGCGCCGCCTGATACAGCTGCGAGGGATGGCGCGGGATGGCGTCCACGTGGGGGAAGATCATGGCCCAGGGCAGCTCGGGCGGGGCAGGCCGTCCCCACAGCTCGCCGTTGATAAAGTTGCCGATGCGTCCGAACATGAGGCCCAGCGGCACCAGCGGGGCGACGAAATCGCCCACCTCGAGCATGCGGCGTCCATGGCGGCGGGCGTGCCAGAGCAGGACGGCGATCACCCCCAGCAGCCCGCCGTGGAAGGACATGCCGCCTTTCCATACGGCGATGATCTCGACCGGGTGGGCGAGATAGTAGCCCGGCTGGTAGAACAGGACATGGCCCAGTCGGCCACCGACCACCACGCCGATCACACCCCAGAACAGCAGGTCGTCTAGATCCTTCGCCGTCCAGCCGGTCTCGGGTCGCTGCCGCATGCGCAGCCGCGCCAGCCCGTAGAAGGCGGCGAAGGCGGCCACGTACATGAGGCCGTACCAGCGCACGGCCAGGGGGCCGATGGCGAAGGCCACGGGGTCGAACTGGGGATGGACGAGCATAGCGGGCAGCGAGGGGCTAAAATCCGTTCATTATAGGTTTCCGGGATGACGTCATGCCGCAATATCGTTCACGCACCACCACCCACGGCCGCAACATGGCCGGTGCGCGCGCGTTGTGGCGCGCCACCGGCATGAAGGACGCCGATTTCGGCAAGCCCATCATCGCCGTGGTCAACTCCTTCACCCAGTTCGTGCCCGGACACGTGCACCTGAAGGACCTGGGGCAGCTGGTCGCGCGCGAGATCGAGGCGGCCGGCGGGGTGGCCAAGGAGTTCAACACCATCGCCATCGACGACGGCATCGCCATGGGGCACGGCGGCATGCTCTACAGCCTGCCCAGCCGCGAGCTCATCGCCGATTCGGTCGAGTACATGGTCAACGCCCATTGCGCCGACGCCATGGTGTGCATCTCCAACTGCGACAAGATCACCCCCGGCATGCTGATGGCGGCCTTGCGGCTCAACATCCCGGCGGTGTTCGTCTCCGGCGGGCCGATGGAGGCGGGCAAGGTGCGCCGTGCGGGCGAGGTGGTGATGCTGGACCTGGTGGACGCCATGGTGGTGGCGGCCGACGACCACTATTCCGACGAAGAGGTGCGGGAATACGAGCGCTCGGCCTGCCCCACCTGCGGCTCTTGCTCCGGCATGTTCACCGCCAACTCGATGAACTGCCTGACCGAGGCGTTGGGCCTGAGCCTGCCCGGCAACGGCTCGCTGCTCGCTACCCATGCCGACCGCGAGCAGCTCTTTCGCCGCGCCGGCCGGCTAATCGTGGAGCTCGCCCGGCGCTGGTACGAGCAGGAGGATGCCCGTGTGCTGCCGCGTACCATCGCCAGCTTCCAGGCCTTCGAGAACGCCATGGCGCTCGACATCGCCATGGGCGGCTCGACCAACACCGTGCTGCACCTGCTCGCCGCTGCGCGCGAGGCGGGGGTGCCGTTCACCATGGCCGACATCGACCGCCTGAGCCGCCGGGTGCCCAACATCTGCAAGGTGGCCCCCGCTACCCAGCGCTACCACATGGAGGACGTGCACCGCGCCGGCGGCGTCATGGCCATCCTGGGCGAGCTGGACCGCGCCGGCCTCATCCACCGTGAGGTGCCCACCGTGCACAGCGCGACCATGGGCGAGGCCATCGACCACTGGGACATCCGCCGCACCAGCGCGGAAGAGGTGCGCCGCTTCTACCGCGCCGCGCCGGGCGGCGTCCCGACCCAAGTCGCCTTCAGCCAAAGCGCCCGCTACGACAGCCTGGACGAGGACCGCGTCGCCGGATGCATCCGCGACGTCGAGCACGCCTACTCGCGCGACGGCGGTCTGGCCGTGCTCTACGGCAACCTGGCCGAGGACGGCTGCATCGTCAAGACCGCCGGCATCGACGAGAGCATGTTCGAGGTGGAACAGCTGCGCTACACCACCAGTGTGCCCACCTCGGTGATCCGTGTGTTCCGCGGACCGGCGCGCATCTTCGAGAGCCAGGAGGCGGCGGTGGAGGCCATCCTCGGCGACCGCATACGCCCCGGCGACGTGGTGGTGATCCGCTACGAGGGCCCGCGCGGTGGTCCCGGCATGCAGGAGATGCTCTACCCGACCAGTTATCTCAAGTCCAAGGGCCTGGGTAAGGTCTGCGCATTGATCACCGACGGCCGCTTCTCCGGCGGCACCTCGGGGCTGTCCATCGGCCACGTCTCGCCGGAGGCGGCCGAGGGGGGCAACATCGGTCTGGTCGAGGAGGGCGACGTGATCGAGATCGACATCCCCAACCGCCGCATCCACCTCGCGGTCAGCGACGAGGAACTCGCCCGCCGACGCGCGGCCATGCTGGCGCGCGGGGCGGACGCCTGGAAGCCGTTGGGGCGCAACCGCACCGTCTCGGCGGCGCTCAGGGCCTATGCCGCCATGACCACCTCCGCCGCACACGGTGCGGTGCGGGACGTGAGCCAGATCGAGCGCCGGGGCTGAGGACGCACCGTCCGCTCGGGCGGCGAGACGGCCCCAGGGGGGGCCGGCAGGTTGGCGTCGGCCTAATGCAAAGGCCGGCGCACGAAGTTGATCACCTTGGCCTCGCTGGGGCCCTTGTGGCCGGTGCTGGCGCAGGCCCCCTCGGTCTCGGGCACGAAACCGGTGGCCTCGTGCAGCAGGTTGATGACGTCCACCCAGTGGCGCTCCTTGGCCATCGCGAGCGCGGTGCGCCCGCCGTCGTTGACCGCGTGCACGTCCGCCCCCGCCTTGATGAGGACCTCGCACACCGCCCCTTCGCCGCCGCCGGCGGCCAGCATCAGCGGCGTGATGCCGAAGAAGATGCGGGCGTTCACATCTGCGCCGGCGTCCACCAAGGCCTGCACCACCGGGGCGAAGCCGCAGTCGAGTTCCGGGTTGTGCACGGCATAGAACAGCGCGGTGAATTCGCGCGCATCGCGCCGGTTGACGTCGGCCCCGGCGGCGATGAGGGCCTGCACCGCTTCGAGCTGCCCCACCTGGGCGGCGGCCATCAGGGCGGTCATGCCGTTTTCGTCGGCCCAGTCGGGCGAGACACCGGCGGCGAGCAAGGCGGTCAGGCGGGCGGTGTCACCGGCGCGGGCGGCCTCCAGCAATTCTGCGGACATGGACGATCCTCCTTCGACAATAGGCGAGTATATTACTCAGGTATTCATGGCCCGGCAAGGATAAATACTTTGTATACAATGATAAAATTTAGACTTCGCTAATATACGGAGGCTGTCATGCACTACGGCACCACCCTGACCCAGTTCATCATCGAGGAGCAGCGCCGCATCCCCGGCGCCACCGGCGACTTCACCGGGCTGCTGAACGACATCGTCACCGCCTGCAAGGCGATCGCCAACGCCGTCAACAAGGGGGCGCTGGTCGGTCTCATGGGCAACCTCGACAGCCAGAACGTCCAGGGCGAGGTGCAAAAGAAGCTCGACGTTATCGCCAACGACATCATGATCCGCTCCAACGAGTGGGCCGGGCACCTGGCCGGCATGGCCTCGGAGGAGCTGGACGCGCCCTACGCCATCCCCGACCGGTATCCGCTCGGCAAGTACCTGCTCCTGTTCGACCCGCTCGACGGCTCCAGCAACGTCGACGTCAACATCTCGGTGGGCAGCATCTTCTCCATCCTGCGTGCGCCGCGGCCCAACCGTCCGGCCACCGTGGAGGACTTCCTGCAGCCGGGCACGCAACAGGTCTGTGCCGGCTACGCCCTGTACGGCTCCTCCACCATGCTGGTGCTGACCCTGGGGCATGGCGTGAACGGCTTCACCCTGGACCGCGAGGTGGGCGAGTTCATCCTCACTCATCCCAACATGACCATCCCGGCGGACACCAAGGAATTCGCCATCAACGCCTCCAACCGCCGTTTCTGGGAGCCGCCGGTGCAGCGCTACGTGGAGGAGTGCCTGGCCGGCAAGGAAGGTCCGCGCGGCAAGGACTTCAACATGCGCTGGGTGGCCAGCATGGTGGCCGAGGTGCACCGCATCCTCACGCGTGGCGGCATCTTCATGTACCCGCGCGACACCAAGGACCCCACCAAGCCCGGCAAGCTGCGCCTGATGTACGAGGCCAACCCCATGGCCCTGATCGTCGAGCAGGCGGGTGGGGCGGCCCACACCGGCTACGAGCGCATCCTCGACATTAAGCCCGAGGGCTTGCACCAGCGCGTGCCGGTGATCCTGGGCTCGCGGAACGAGGTAGAGGTGGTGGTCG
>JANWZL010000059.1 GCA_025054655.1 Thiobacillaceae bacterium
GCCACGTTGTAGCTGGGCACGCCCATGTTGACCAGGCGCGTCAGGGTGGATGGGGCATCGTTGGTGTGCAGGGTCGAGAGCACCAGGTGGCCGGTCTGCGCCGCCTTGATAGCGATCTCGGCCGTCTCCAGGTCGCGGATCTCGCCCACCATGATGATGTCCGGGTCCTGGCGCAGGAAGGCGCGCAAGGCCGTGGCGAAATCCAGTCCGGCCTTTTCGTTGATGTTGACCTGGTTGATGCCGTTCAGTTGGATCTCCACCGGGTCTTCGACGGTGGAGATGTTGATGCCGGGCTTGTTGAGGATGTTGAGACAGGAATACAGCGACACCGTCTTGCCGCTGCCGGTGGGTCCGGTGACCAGGATCATGCCATAAGGCCGCTGGATGGCGGTGAGCAGCGCCTGCAGCTGCTCCGGCTCGTAGCCCAGCTCATCGATCTTCTTCTGCAGGGCGGTGGCCGAATCCAGGATGCGCATGACGATCTTCTCGCCATACAGGGTGGGCAGGGTTGAGATGCGGAAGTCCACCGCCTTGTTGCGCGAGACCACTAGTTTGAGGCGCCCGTCCTGGGGGATACGCTTTTCTGAGATGTCCAGCTTGGAGATGACCTTGATGCGCGAGGCCAGTTTGTCCTTGATCGCCAGCGGGGGGGAGGCGACCTCGTAGAGCACCCCGTCCATGCGGTAGCGGATGCGGTAATGCTTCTCGTAAGGCTCGAAGTGGATGTCGGAGGCGCCGCTGTTGATCGCATCCAGCATGATCTTCTGCAGGTAGCGCACTACCGGCGCGTCGTCGATATCGGCCGCGGCCGCACTTTCCAACGGGACCTGCGCCTCCTCGTCGGTGAATTCGAGGTTCAGGTCCTCGGTCTCGATCTTCTTGAGGATGTCATCCTCGCTGCCGGCCTCGTAGTGATCGAGCAGACGGGCGAGCTTGTCGTCCTCGACGACGACGGGTTCGACGGTGAGCCCGGTCTGGAACTTCACGTCGTCCAGGGCTTGGATGTTGCTCGGGTCGGAAATAGCGACAAACAGCCTGTTGCCGCGCTGGCCGATCGGCAGGACGCGGTACTTTTGCACGAGCTTGGCATCCACCACACCCTTGGGCAGGACTGTGGGGTCGAGGGCGTCGAGGTTGAGATAGGGGATGCCGAAGGTGGTGGAGGCGAAGGCGGCGATCTGGTCGGCACGGAAACGGCGCGTGCGCAGCAGATGGGCGAGGAAGCTCTCGCCGGCATTCCTGGCCTGCATCTGCAGATTCTCGCCTTCCTCGGGGCTCAGCAGCCCCTGCTGCACCAAGGCCCGGCACAGACCGGTCAGATTCGCACCTACGTTGACGGCAACCACCCCTGCTGACTCCCTTCAGGACCTATCCTATTACGACCCTATACCTAGGACGCTTTAATAGCTCATATTAACCCAATTGTCTGTGAGGTGGCTCACAGGCGTTCAGCTCGGTGTCAGATTCGCCGGGGGACGATGCGCGCCGTGCGCACCATGCGGTCCTGCACCTGCACGATCTCGATCGGGTAGCCGGCGATCTTCACACTCACCCCGGCCTCGGGCATGGCCTCCAGATGTTCGAGGATCAGCCCGTTCAATGTGCGCGGTCCGGTCAGCGGCAACTGCAGGTTGAGCTTGCGGTTGAGCTCGCGCAGCCGGGCGCTGCCCTCCACCAGGTAGCTGCCATCCGGCTGCGGCTGCCAGGGGTGTGAGGGCAGTGGGGTGACTGCGGCGAATTCGCCCACGATCTCCTCCAGGATGTCCTCCACCGTGATCAGGCCCAGCAGCTCGCCGTATTCGTCCACCACCAGGCCGAGGGACTGGCGGTTGTCGCGGAAATGGCTCAGTTGCGTCAGCAAGGGGGTGCCGGCAGGGATGTAATAGGGATCGCGCAGCAGCTCGCGCAGCCCGGCGTGATCGAGCGGCCCTTCCAGCAGCCGTGCCAGGGCACGGCGCACGTCCAGGATGCCCAGTACTTCGTTGAGTTCCCCCGCATATACCGGCAGGCGATCGTGATGGCTGGTCTCGATCTGCCGGCGGATGTCGTCGAGGTCCAGTTCGATGTCGATGGCCTCGATCTGGCCGCGCGGACACATGACGTCATCGACCGTGATCTTCTCCAGCTCGAATAGGTTGAGCAGGATGTCGCGGTGGGCCAGCGGCAGGTAACGCCCCGACTCGATCAGCACCGTGCGTAGCTCCTCCACGCCCATTGGCTCGGCGGCCAGCTCCTGCCTCGGTTGCAGGCGAAGCAAGCGGATCATGGCGCGCACGAATAGGTTGATGAACCAGATCACCGGTCCGGCCAGCTTGAGCAGCAGGGTGAGCGGATAGCTCACCAGCGGCACGATGCGCTCGGCGTAGCTCGCCCCCAAGACCTTGGGCGTGACCTCGGAGAAGACCAGGATCAGAAAGGTCACGCTCACCGTGGCCAACGACAGGGCCAGCTCGTTCTCGCCGAACAGCCGGAAGGCGATCACCGTGACCAAGGCCGCGGCTGCCGCGTTGACCAGGTTGTTGCCGAGCAGGATCACCGACAGCAGCCGGTCGGTCTGCGCGAGCAGCCGCTCCGCCAGCCGGGCGCCGCGCTGGCCGGATTGCGCGCGGTGGCGCAGCCGGTAGCGGTTGACCGCCATCATGCTGGTCTCGGAGCCGGAGAAGAAGGCCGACAGGATGAGCAGCAAAACGAGCGCGGCCAGCAGCGCGCTCAGCGGTATGGCGTCCAAGTGTGGCGGGCGTTGGTGCGACGGCCTAAGTCTTGGCCGGTTGCCGGCGGGGTGTCAAGTGCGCCGCAGGATCACCTCCAGCACGAACTTCACCCCCACGTAGGCAAGCAGCAGGAAGACGAAACCGGCCAAGGTCCAGGTGATGGCCGTGCGACCCCGCCAGCCGTAGAGGCGGCGGCCGGCGAGCAGCAAGCCGAACACGACCCAGGAGGTCAACCCGAACACCGTCTTGTGGTTGAAGGGCAGGGGCTGGCCGAACAGCTCCTCGGCGAAGAAGACGCCGGACACGAGGGTCAGGGTGAGCAGCACGAAGCCGGCCCCGATCAGGTGAAACAGCAGCCGCTCCAAGGTGAGCAGCGGCGGCAGGGCGGTCACCAACCGTGGTGGTACCGGTCGGTGCAGGTGCTTCTCCACCGTGGCCATGAGCAAGGCCTGCAAAGCGGCGATGGTGTAGAGGCTGTAGGCGGTCAGCGCGACGATCAGGTGGGCGGCGAACAGCGGCCTGTCGCTATGGGGTACCGGGGTGGCGTCGCGCATCGCGCCGTGCAGCAGCACCATAGCCCCGGCGAAGGCGAGCACCAGGCCCAGCAACCCCCCGAGCGGATAGCGCCAGGCCGCCAGGCTGTGCGTGAGCACCGTCAGCGCCGCCACGGCGGAGAGCGACACCGCGAAACCCAACGCGATGCCGGAACCGGTGTACACGTCGCCATAGAGCAGCCAGGCATGCAACGCAAACGGCAGCCACGGCAGCCCGCGCACCGCCCAGGACTGCGTGCAGCAGGCCGCGCGCCCGGGCCAGAAGAGCCAGGCCAGGGCGAAATAGGCGGCGGCGCAGAGGGCAAAGAGCAGACTCTCGGGCATGTTCACATGGCGGACGGCAGGCCAGGCAGCACCCACGTCGGTGCGGACGAGCAGTGAGCGCAGCGTGTTTGCTAGACTATCGGGACAGTGTAGCGCATCGGGGCCGCCCGTTACCATGTTCGACAACCTCACCGAACGGCTCGCCCGCGTGGTCAAGAACCTGCGCGGACAGGGCCGGCTGACCGAAGACAACATCCAGGACGCCCTGCGTGAGGTGCGCGTGGCGTTGCTGGAGGCCGATGTGGCCCTGCCCGTGGTGCGCGACTTCATCGCCCGCGTGAAGGACAAGGCCCTGGGCCAGGAGGTGCTGCTGTCGCTCACCCCGGGCCAAGCCCTGATCGGCGTGGTGCACAAGGAGCTCGTCACCCTCATGGGCGGCGAGGCCGTCCCGCTCAACCTGGCCACCCAGCCGCCGGCGGTCATCCTCATGGCGGGGCTGCAGGGTTCGGGCAAGACCACCACCAGCGGTAAGCTCGCGCGGCTGCTCAGACAGCAGAAGAAAAAGGTCCTGCTGGTCAGTTGCGACGTCTATCGCCCGGCCGCCATCGATCAGTTGCGGCAGGTGGCCGCCCAGGTCGAAGCCGAGTTCTTCCCTGCCGACCCCGCCCACAAACCCGAGGACATCGCCCGCGCCGCGCTGGATCACGCGCGGCGTCACTTCCACGACGTGCTGATCGTGGACACCGCCGGGCGGCTGCACATCGACGCCGAGATGATGGCCGAGATCCAGCGCCTGCATGCCCTGCTGCGGCCGATCGAGACCCTGTTCGTGGTGGACGCCATGCAGGGGCAGGACGCGGTCAACACCGCGCGCGCCTTTAACGACGCCCTCCCGCTCACCGGTGTGGTGCTGACCAAGCTCGACGGCGATGCACGCGGCGGGGCGGCGTTGTCGGTGCGGGCGGTCACCGGCAGGCCGATCAAATTCGTCGGCGTGGGCGAGAAGCTGAGCGGCCTGGAGGTCTTCCACCCCGAGCGCATGGCCTCGCGCATCCTCGGCATGGGCGACGTGCTCACGCTCATCGAGCAGGCCCAGCGTGCAGTGGATCAGCAGGAAGCCCTGAAGACGGTCGAAAAGCTCAAGAAGGGCAAGGGCTTCGACCTGGAGGACTTCAAGGCGCAGATCCAGCAGATGAAGAAGATGGGCGGGCTGGCCGGTCTCATGGACAAGCTGCCCGGGGCTGGGCAGCTCGGCGCCGGAGAGCTGGCCATGGGCGAGAAACAGATGCGGCGCATCGAGGGCATCATCAATTCGATGACCCCGCAGGAACGGCGCAACCCGGCCATCATCAAGGCCTCGCGCAAGCGGCGTATCGCCGCCGGGGCGGGGGTGAGCGTGCAGGAGGTCAACCGGCTGCTCAACCAGTTCGAGCAGGCGCAGAAGATGATGAAGTCCCTCGGCAAGGGCGGGCTGGCCAAGCTGATGCGCGGCATGAAGACTGGGCTGCCCGGTCTGCGCTAGAGGTTGACGACGGCGGCCGTCGGTGCCCAAACGCGCTTCATCCGGCCGGATTGCAAGGCGTGATGGTTTGCCGTTAATATATATGGTTTCGCGGATACAGCCCGCCGGAGGACCCAGATGGTGACCATACGTCTTGCCCGAGGTGGCGCCAAGAAGCGCCCCTTCTACAACATCGTCGTGGCCGACTCGCGCTGCCGGCGCGACGGCCGCTTCATCGAGCGCATCGGCTTCTACAACCCCATCGCCGCCGCGCACGAGGAGAAACTGCGCATCGACGACGGCCGCCTGGCCTACTGGCAGGGGCAGGGGGCGCAGTTGAGCGACACCGTGGCGCGCCTCGTGCGCAGCCGCAAGAACGCCGGCGCGGCCGCATAAGCCGCGAGTCACCCTGAGCACCGCCACGGCGCGCGACCTGGTCGTCATGGGGCGCATCGCCGCCCCCTACGGCGTGCGCGGCTGGGTCAAGGTGCAGCCGTTCACCGAGTGGCTCGACAGCCTGCTCGATTATCCGGTGTGGCGGTTGGGGCGTGATGGCGTGTGGCAGACCTATACGGTGCTGGAGGGCAGACCGCATGGGCGGCATCTGGCGGTGCATTTCGAGGGCGTGGACGACCGCGATGCGGCCGAACGTCTGCGCGGACGCGAAGTGGCCGTGCTGCGAGCCGAACTGCCGCAGCCGGAGGAGGGCGAGTATTACTGGGACGACCTGATCGGGCTCGCGGTGCTCAACACCGCCGGGGTCGAGCTGGGGCGGGTGGTCGGGCTGCTGGAGACCGGAGCGCACGACGTGCTGCGGGTGGTGGCCGAGCGCGAGCGCCTGATCCCCTTCACCGCCCCCATCGTGCTGGAGGTGGACCTGGCGGCGGGCGTGATCCGCGTGGACTGGGAACTGGATTACTGAGGGGGCAGGTGCCGGATTACCATGTCGTCACCCTGTTCCCGCGCATGTTCGCGGCGCTCACCGACTACGGGGTGAGCGGCCGGGCGCTCAAGCGGGGCCTGGTGCGCCTACGCTTGTGGGACCCGCGCGCGTTCACGCGCGATGCCCACCGCACGGTGGACGACCGGCCCTTCGGCGGTGGGCCAGGCATGGTGATGTTGGTCGAGCCGTTGGACCTGGCGCTCACCGCGGTGCGCACCGCGCTCGCCTGGGCCGGGCTGACGCGGCCGCGGCTGCTGTGTCTGAGCCCGCAGGGGCGGGTGCTCGACCATGCCCTGGTGGCGGAACTGGCGCGCGAACCGGCCCTGGTGCTGGTGGCCGGTCGCTACGAGGGCATCGACGAGCGTCTTTACGCACGCCACCCGCTGGAGGAGGTGTCGATCGGCGACTATGTGCTCACCGGCGGCGAGCTGGCGGCCATGGTGCTGCTCGATGCGGTCATCCGCCAGCAGCCCGGCGCGTTGGGCGATGCCGGTTCGGCGGCGCAGGACTCCTTCGCCGACGGGCTGCTCGATTGCCCGCATTACACGCGGCCGGAGGATTACCTGGGCCTCAAGGTCCCGCCGGTACTGCGCAGCGGCGACCATGCGGCCATCGCCCGCTGGCGGCGCGGGCAGGCGCTGTGGCGCACGCTCACACGGCGGCCCGAGCTGCTCGGGCAGCGTCAGCTGAGTGCGGAAGAGCGCGCGTTGTTGGAGGAATTGTCGGCGCAAGGCGTCCCGGCATACGCCGGGGCGGTGTGAACAAACGGCGGCACGTCGGTGCCAACGACCTCTGCCGCCCAGGCATGAAAGGAAAGGCGATGAACCTGATCGAACAACTGGAACGCGAAGAGATCGAGCGGCTGACTGCCAACAAGGTGATCCCCGACTTCGGGCCGGGCGACACCGTGGTGGTGCAGGTCAAGGTCAAGGAAGGCAACCGCGAGCGGCTGCAGGCCTACGAAGGGGTGGTCATCGCCAAGCGCAACCGGGGGCTCAACTCCTCCTTCATCGTGCGCAAGATCTCCGCCGGCGAGGGCGTGGAGCGCACCTTTCAGACCTACTCGCCGCTCATTGCCTCGATCGAGGTCAAGCGCCGCGGCCACGTGCGCCGGGCCAAGCTGTACTACCTGCGGGAGCGCTCCGGTAAGTCCGCGCGCATCAAGGAGAAGCTCCCCGGCGGCAAGGATAAACAAGACTGAGGCAACGTTCGGGTCGAGCCCTGGGTCGCGGCTTAAGCCGCTCCTACGGAAGCTGTAGGCCGGATGGGGTTAGCGCAGGCGGCCCACGGGGGTAGGAGCGACGACAGTCGCGACCACTCAGCCCGACCGCGAGCACCCAGGCCCGCATAGGCCCTGGGTCGCGGCTTAAGCCGCTCCTACGGCTTTTCTCCGATCAGGGGTCGAGTCGAGGAATTGGCGCTGCGCTGCAGCAGGGGGGTGAGCACGCGCCAGACCTGCTCCAGCATGAGCGGCTGCGCCGCGGCGGTGGGGTGGATGCCGTCGGGCTGGAAATATTCCGGTCGATCGGCGAACCCCTCCAGCAGGAAAGGCACCCGCGCCACGCGGTGCGTGCGGGCGAGCTCGGCATATACCGCGGCGAAGGCCGCGGTGTAGTCGGGCCCCAGATTGGGCGGCATGCGCATGCCGACCAGCACCGCCCGTGCACCGCCGGCCCGTATGGAGCGCAGGATGCGTCCGAGGTTGGTGCGCAGCTGCGCCACCGGCAGACCCCGCAGCCCGTCGTTGCCGCCCAGGGCGACGATCACCACCGCCGGGCGGTGTGTGCGCATGAGTGCATCGATGCGGGCGGCCCCGCCGGCGCTGGTCTCGCCGCTCATGCTGGCGTTGACCACGCGATAAGGTAGCCGCTCGGCGCGTAGCCGCGCCTGCAGCAGGGCCACCCAGCCGGCCTGCTCGGGCAGCCCATAGGCGGCCGACAGGCTGTCGCCCAGCACCAGGATCACCCGCTCGGCCGCTAGCGCCGGCAGGGCCATGAGCCACACGAGCAAAGCGACTACAATCGCACGCATGTCGGATACGGCAGCGGATCGGGCCATCGTGTGCGCCCGCGGGCTGACCAAGCGGGTCAAAAGCGGCGCGGGTGAGCTCACCATTTTGCACGAAGTCGATTTCGCCGCGCGAGCGGGCGAGGCGGTGGCCATCGTCGGCGCCTCAGGCTCGGGCAAATCCACCCTGCTCGCGCTGCTCGCCGGCCTGGACACCCCCAGCGCGGGCGAGGTTTGGCTCGACGGGGTGGCCCTCGCCACCCTGGACGAGGACGGTCGTGCCCGGCTGCGCGCGCGCCTACTGGGCTTCGTCTTCCAGTCCTTCCAGCTGCTGCCCGCTTTCACCGCCCTGGAGAACGTCATGCTGCCGCTGGAACTGGCGGGGGCGAGGGACGCCGAGGCCAGGGCGCGTGAGCTGCTCGAGCGCGTGGGGCTGGCCGAGCGGTTACGCCACTACCCTCGGCAGCTGTCCGGCGGCGAGCAGCAGCGTGTGGCCCTGGCCCGCGCCTTCGTGGTGCGGCCGCGGCTGCTGCTGGCCGATGAACCCACCGGCAACCTGGACGCCGCCACCGGCGCGCAGGTGATCGACCTCATGTTCGAACTGAACGCCACCGCCGGCACCACCCTGCTGCTGGTCACCCACGACGAGGCGATCGCCCGCCGCTGCGCCCGGCAGGTGCGTCTGGCGGCTGGGCGGGTGGTGTCTGAGGACGTCGAACGAGTCTGATGTCCGGTCTAGGCCTGGAAGGGGTTGATCACCTGCAGGCCGTCGTAGCTGCGACCGTGTTGCAGGTCTTCGCTATACAGCCAGCGCGCCCCACAGTGCAGGGCTGTCTCGACGATAAGGGCGTCCCAAAAAGACAGGGACTCGGTCTGGCTGCGCTTTGCCGCCTGCAGCACGAGGTCGGCGTCCACCTGGGCGTGCGGCAACATGGCCAGCTTTTGCAGCGCGCTCAGGGCCGCTGCCGGTTCCAGTGGCCTTAAGAGCTTGTGGGTGACGGCTACGTAGAACTCCTGCAACACCTGGGTGCTGAGGATGGCACGTCCAGCCTCCACTTCGCTTTCGATCAGGGCACGAGCCCGTTTTTGTTTGTCCGGTGCGTCCCGATCGAACAGATAGACAAGGACATTGGTGTCGAAAAAGACACGCATCAGCGCCGCTCGTACAATTCGTCACGCCGCCAGCACTGCCCGCCCGAGCCTGAAGTTGCCGTGCACGACAATTCGATCAATTGCTCGACCGCCTGTTTGTGCACGACGTTGCCACCGGCATAGGCCTGCAGGAATTCGCGCAGTACGGCATTGACCGAGGTCCCTTGGGCTAGGGCCCGCATGCGGGCGCGGCGCAACAGGTCATCGTCCACGGTGATGGTCAGATTGCTCATGTACGATGGTATGTCATTGGTGTAACACAGTATCAGTGTAGCACGGATCGACAGGCACGGAGGATGACCTGATGGGCCTGACCCTGCGTTTCTTCCTGCGCGATCTGCGCGCGGGCGAGCTCACCGCCTTGCTGCTCGCGCTCACCGTGGCGGTGGCGGGGCTGGCCAGCGTGGGCTTCTTCACCGAGCGGGTGCGCGCCGCGCTGGCGCGGCAGGCGCATGCCCTGTTGGGGGCAGACCTCATCGTCAGCGGCGACCATCCCCTGCCGCCGCAGTATCGCGCCCGCGCGCAGGCCATGGGGCTCACCGTGGCCGAGGGCATGACCTTCGCCAGCATGGTGCGCACCGCGGCTGGCCTGCAGCTGGCGGCGGTGAAGGCGGTTGAGCCGCACTATCCCCTGCGCGGTGAGCTGCGCACCGCCCCGGCCCTGCAGGCCGCCTCCGCACGGGCACCGCGGGGGCCTGGACGGGGCGAGGCGTGGGCGGATGCCCGCCTGGTCGGGATGAGCGGCGCGCGCGTGGGCGAGGTGCTGGAGCTCGGACGCGCGCGCCTGCGGCTGGCCGCCATCCTCGTGCACGAGCCGGAACAGGGTCTGTCCTTCCTCAACCTTGCCCCGCGGCTGCTCATGCACCTGGACGACGTGCCCGCCACCGCTCTGGTGCAGCCGGGCAGCCGCATCCGCTACGAGCTGTACCTGGCCGGTGCGCCGGCGGCGGTGGCCGCCTTTCGCGCCTGGGTGGAGCCGCGCCTGGCGCGCGGGCAGCGGGTGGAGGGGTTGGCGGACGCCCGCCCCGAGGTGCGCGAGGCCCTCGTCCGCGGCGAGACCCTGCTCGCGCTCGCCGCCCTCATGGCGGCGGTGCTCGCCGCAGTGGCCGTGGGGCTGGCCGCGCGCCGCTACGTCGAGCGGCATTACGACGGCTTCGCCTTGCTGCGCTGCCTGGGGGCAGGGCAGGGCAGGCTTGCGCGTCTGTACGCCGGTCAGTTCCTGCTCATCGCCTTGGCCGCCGGGGCCCTGGGGGCGGCGGTGGGTTTCGCCGCCCATACCGTGCTCGTGCAGCTCGCCGGCGAGCTGATCGGCACGCAGCTGCCGCCGCCGGCCGCCTTGCCCGCGCTGCAGGCCACGGCCACCGGGGTGGTGCTGCTGGCGGGCTTCGCCCTGCCGCCCCTGTTGCAACTGAAGCAGGTGCCCGCCCTGCGCGTTTTCCGGCGCGAGGCCGGGCGGCCGCGGGCGGACCCGCTGTTGGCCTACGCCCTGGGCCTGGCGACGCTCGTTCTGCTGCTGCTGTGGCAGACCGGCAGCCCGCGCTTGACCGCCTACACCCTGGCGGGGCTGGTGGCCGCCTGCGCCCTGTTCGCCGTCGCCGGCCGTCTGCTGCTCGCCCTGGCGGCGCGTGCGCGACACCTGCCCTTCGTTTGGCGTCATGGGCTGCGGGCGTTGCATCGACGCGGGGCCGACACCCTGGTGCAGCTGACGGCCCTGGCGCTCGCCTTCACCGCCCTGCTGCTGCTCGCCTTCACCCGTGGCGACCTGATCGAGGCCTGGCGCGCGCGCACCCCGCCGGATGCGCCCAACCGCTTCATCCTCAACATCCAGCCCGAACAGCGCGAGACGGTGCAGGCATTCTTCCGCCGCCACGGCCTACCCGAGCCCACCCTCTATCCCATGGTGCGCGGTCGGCTCATCGCCATCAATGGTCGCCCAGTGCGGCCCCAGGACTATGCCGACGAGCGCACGCGGGCCCTGGTGGAGCGCGAGTTCAACCTCTCCTACGCCGATCAACCGCCACCGCACAACCGCATCCTGGCCGGCCGCTGGTTCACCGCCGCCGACCGCATGCACGGGGCGTTGTCCATCGAGGCGGGGATTGCCGCGCGGCTCAACCTGCGCCTGGGCGACCGGCTGACCTGGGCGGTAGCCGGGCGGGAGTTCAGTGCCCCGATCACCAGCCTGCGTGGCCTCGACTGGGACTCCATGCAGGTCAACTTCTTCGTCATCACCACCCCGGCGCTGCTGGCCGAGCAGAACGCCAGCTACATCACTAGCTTCCACCTGGCGCCTGCCCAGGCCCCCCTCATGACCGAGCTGGTGCGCACCCTGCCCAACCTCACGGTGATCGACACGACCGCCCTGCTCGACCAGGCCTTGGCGCTCATGCAGCGTATGGTCTCGGCTGTGCAGTTCGTGTTCCTGTTCGCCCTCGCCGCCGCGGTGCTGGTGCTCGTCACGGCGCTCGCCAACAGCCAGGACGAGCGCGTGCGCGAGGCGGCCCTCATGCGCACCCTGGGCGCCAGCCGCCGGCAGATCCTCGCCGCCCAGCGGGCGGAATGGCTCGCCCTCGGGCTGCTGGCCGGGACCTTGGCGGCGGCGGCCGCCGCCGCCATCGGCGCTTTGCTGGCGCGGCAGGTGTTCGACTTCCCGCGCTACGCCCCCGACCCCTGGCTATGGGCGGCCGGCCCCGCCCTGGGCCTGGCTGCTGTAGTGGCGAACCTATGGCTGGCCAGCCGCTGGGCCCTGAAGGACCCGCCGCTCGTCGTGCTGCGCGAACAGGGCTGAAGGCAGCCATGCCCCTGCCTGTCCTTCTGCCTGAGCCCCTGGCCCCTTTCGGCGAGCGACTGGAGGCCCTCGCCGCGGCCCTGGGCCTGGACGCGCAGGCGCGCGAGGACCTGTGGGCCTCGCTCGACCGCCCGCCGCCGCTCGCGCTGTGGGCCAACCCCCTGCGCGCCGACCCGGTCGAGACCCTGCAGGCACTCGAACGGGCGGGCTTCCGCCTCAGCCGGCCCGCTACACACCTGCCGGCTAAAGGTGAGCACCGGCTCATGCGGCTTGCCGCCACGCTGCCGGCGCAGGAGCGGGCTCGGCTGACGCACCATCCCCTGGTCGGGCAGGGGCGGGTATACGTGCAGGGGCTGTCCAGCCAGTGGGCGGTGTGGGCGCTCGACCCCAAGCCGGGCGAGGCGGTGCTGGATCTTGCCGCCGCGCCGGGCTCGAAGACCGCGCTGATGGCCGCCGCCATGGCGGATACGGGCCTCATCGCCGCGGTGGAGCCGGTGCGCGCGCGCTTCTTCAAGCTCAAGGCCAACCTCGAACGCTGCGGGGTGACCTGCGCGCGCCTGTACCTGGCCGACGGGCGTGCGGTCGGGGCCAAGACCCCGGCCCGCTTCGAGCGCGTGTTGCTCGACGCCCCTTGTTCCTCCGAGACCCGCATCCGGCTCGCGGACCCGGACACCTGGCGGCACTGGCGGCTGCGCAAGGTGTACGAGGTGGCACACAAGCAGCAGGCCCTCATCGCCTCCGCCTGGCAGGCCTTGCGGCCCGGCGGGGTGTTGCTGTACAGCACCTGCAGCTACGCCCCCGAGGAAAACGAGGCGGTGGTGGCGGGCCTGCTCGAACGCCATCCCGAGGCCGAGATCCTGCCCATAGCCCCCCGCCCGCCGGCCGGGGTGCCCGGGCTCACGGCCTGGGCGGGCCGGTCATTCCCCGCCGATCTGCGCCAGACCATGCGCATCCTGCCGCAGCCGCCGTTCACGGGCTTCTACCTCGCCCTGCTGCGCAAGCGGGCGGGTTGAAGGTCTGTCGCGGTCCTGTAGGAGCGACTCATGTAGGAGCGACGAAAGTCGCGACCCCACGGGACACTCCCGGCTCACCCGTCTGCATAGGCTGCGGGCCGCGGCTTACGCCGCTCCTACAGGGATGCAGCCCCGATGTAGGCCCACCAGGACCGGAATCAGGGGATCGTGGTGGCTCGATGAAAAACCCCGGATTGCGCTGCGCACCATCCGGTCTACATGCTGGGAGCGGCGGTTGTAGGAGCACGCTGTAGGAGCGACGACAGTCGCGACCCAGAAGCGTAAAGCATAGGTGCGACGACAGTCGCGACCCCACGGGACAACCTCGGCTTACCCGTCTGCATGGGCTGCGGGTCGCGGCTTACGCGCTCCTACAGGGACGAAGCCTGGATGTAGGCCCGCAGGGCCGGAATCCGGGGATGGGGGCGGCTCCATGAACAACTACGGCCCTGTTTGCGTCCGGGCTGCTGCCCTGGCGCTGCACACCGTCCCGACTGAGCAGCGGCCACGACCGCCTGACTCGTCCCGCGGGTATGCCCCGTCGAATGAAAAATACCTCTTGCAATTGAGAACGGTTATCATTAATATCACATCAGAGCCGTTCTCAATGCTCCGGTGTTAGCCAGCCAGGCCGACGGCCCAGCCAGCGAAGACCGCTTGTACACCGATATGGAGGTCGTATGGATTGGTTGCGCACCTTGAAGTGGATGTTGCGGGGCCACGCTTGGCATTGGCTGCTCGCCCTGGTCTGGGTGATCGGGGTCTATCTATTCGTGCCCCTAACGGCTGAGCCGGCGGCCACCCTCGGGCCACTGGCCCTCGGTGTGCGCTAGGGGAGACGGATCATGGCCGAGGGGATGCACCAAGTGGTGTTGTTACAGGCGGGGCTGATCGAGCACCTGACCTGTTACGTGTTTACCGGCCGCGCCTGTTCCATCCGGCGTGCGGCCCGGCTGGCGGCGGAATTGGCCGGGTGTGCGCAGTTGCCCTTGGATGCGCGCGGGCATTGGCAGGGGCTGGCGGAGGCGCTGGAGGACATGCTGCCGGCGAGTCCGCCGCGCGAGGCGCCGGCGGCGTCTGACGCCAGCGCGGGCGGCAAGCTAGCCCCGACACCCCAGGCGGATGTGCAGTCGGCCGCGGCGCGCAGCGGCGCGGTCAGCAAGCGCCAGCCCTGGCTTACTTGGGAGCAGCTGACGGAGGCGGCGTGATGGCGATGGCCCCATCCGATCTGCAGCCCCACGCGCCGGAGGCCGGCGTCGATTTCGAGGGGCAGGCGCTCAGGCTGTTCGAGCGCTGGGTCGAGCGTCTGCGCGCGGAAGAGACGCCGGAGTCCACACCCGGCGAGGAACCGCACCGGCC
>JANWZL010000137.1 GCA_025054655.1 Thiobacillaceae bacterium
GGCACCAGCTCGGCATCGGCTGCAGCCCTGCGCATCGCCCTCGTCTACGCCGCAGTGGCGGCCGTCTGGATCGTCTCCTCGGATGCCCTGTTGGGGTTGTTGGCCCCCGCTGTGTCATGGTTCGTCGATGTCTCCATCAGCAAAGGCCTCGCCTTCGTCGCGATCACCGCCGGCTTGCTGTATGTCCTCATAAGACGTCAACTGCAGGCCCTGGCGGGTGCACGGGCACGACTCGCCGCCACCAACGCGGCACTGCAGACGCTCAACGCCGAGCTCGAGACGCGCGTGCGCGCCCGCACACAAGAGCTGGAGGCGCTGAACCGTTCACTCGACAGCTTTGTTCATACTGTCTCGCACGACCTCAAGGCCCCTCTGCGAGGTATCGACGGCTACAGCCGCCTCTTGCAGGAGGGCTATGCAGATCGTCTGGACGAGGAGGGGCGTCTGTTCGTGCGCAACATCCGCGCCGGGGTGGAGCGCATGCAGCAGCTCATCGACGATCTGCTCGCCTACTCGCGGCTTGAACGCAAGCCGCTGCACGAGCAGGTGATCCGCCTGCCGCCGCTGGTGCAGCAGTGTCTGCACCTGTATGCCTCTCAGTGTGCCGAGCAGGGCATAGAGCTGCACACGGACATACCCGACATTCGTGTGCGGGCGGACGCCGAAGGTCTGCGCGCCGCTTTGTGCAACCTGTTGGACAATGCCATCAAGTTCACCGCCGGGCAACCAAGGCCGCGCATAGAGGTCGGCGCCAAGCTCATGGGTGAGGAGGTCTGCCTCTGGGTGCGCGACAATGGTATCGGTTTCGACATGCGCCATCAGGAGCGCATCTTCGAGATCTTCCAGCGCCTGCATACCCAGGAGGCCTATCCGGGCAGCGGCATCGGATTGGCCATCGTGCGGCGTGCGGTCGAGCGTATGGGCGGGCGGGTATGGGCGGAGTCAGCTCCGGGTGAGGGTAGCACCTTTCACCTGTGCCTGCCTGCGCATGACGACAGCGGACCACCGATTACATCGCGCTGAACGGTCCGCTCGCGGCTTTCTTGGCGAACCAGCCTGCCTGCGGCAAAATCTGCCCGTCTAGGAATACCACATGAACCTGCACGAGTACCAGGCCAAGGCGCTGCTGGCCGAATACGGCATCGCGCTGCCGCGCAGCGAGCTCATCGACGACGTCGCCCAGTGTGCTCAGGCGTGGCAGCGCCTGGGCGGGGGCGAGTGTGTGGCCAAGGCCCAGGTGCACGCCGGCGGTCGCGGCAAGGCGGGCGGGGTGCGGCGCTGCCGGAGCCTGGCCGACCTGGAGCAGGCCGCGCGCGAGCTGCTGGGCCAGCGCCTGGTCACCCACCAGAACGCCCCCGACGGCCAGCCCGTGCAGCGGTTGCTGGTGGAGCAAAGCCTGCCGGTGGCGCGCGAGCTGTATCTGTCGCTCACGGTCGATCGCGCCGCCGAGCGGGTGGTGCTGATCGCCAGTGCTGCCGGCGGCGTGGAGATCGAACAGGTGGCGGCGCGCACGCCCGAGGCCGTGCTGCGCGAGACGGTGCACCCGGTCACCGGCCTGATGGACTACCAGGGCCGCAATCTGGCCTATGCGCTGGGGCTCAGCGGCGAGGCGGTGGCGGCCTTCGTGCGCCTGGGCAAGGCCCTCTACCGCCTGTTCGTGGAGCGCGACCTGGGCCTGCTGGAGATCAACCCCCTCGTGCTGACCGAGGACGGGCGGCTCATGCCGCTGGACTGCAAGATGGTGGTGGACGACAACGCCCTTTGGCGGCAGCCCGCGCTCGCCGCGCAGCAGGACCTCGCCCAGCTCGACCCCAAGGAGGCCGAGGCGCACCGGCATGGCGTGAACTACATCGCGCTCGATGGCGACATCGGCTGCATGGTCAACGGGGCGGGTCTGGCCATGGCCACCATGGACCTGATCCAGCGCGCCGGCGGCCGGCCGGCCAATTTCCTCGACGTCGGTGGCAGCGCCACCGCCGCCTCGGTGGCCGAGGCCTTCCGCATCATCCTCGCCGACCCCAAGGTCAGGAGCGTGCTCATCAACATCTTCGGCGGCATCGTGCGCTGCGACCTGATCGCCGAGGGCATCATCCAGGCGGTGCGCGAGGTGGGCGTGCGCGTGCCGGTGGTGGTGCGGCTGGAGGGCACCCACGCCGAACAGGGCCGGCAGATGCTGGCCGAATCGGGCCTGGCCATCATCCCGGCGGCGGATCTCACCGAGGCGGCGCGCCGGGCGGTCGAAGAGGCAAGACGATGAGCATCCTCGTCGATAAAGATACGCGGGTGATCTGCCAGGGCTTCACCGGCAAACAGGGCACGTTTCATTCCGAACAGGCCCTCGCCTATGGCACACGGCTCGTCGGCGGGGTCACGCCGGGCAAGGGCGGACAGCGCCATCTGGGGCTACCGGTGTTCGACACGGTGCGGGAGGCGGTGCGCGAGACCCAGGCCGAGGCCAGCATGATCTACGTGCCGGCGCCCTACGCCGCCGACAGCATCCTGGAGGCGGCCGCGGCCGGTATCCGGGTGATCGTCTGCATCACCGAAGGCATCCCCGTGCGCGACATGATCAACGTCAAGGCCGCCCTGAAGGACACCGGCGCGCGGCTGATCGGCCCCAACTGCCCCGGGGTGATCACCCCGGGCGCATGCAAGATCGGTATCATGCCCGGGTTCATCCATGCCCCTGGTCGGGTGGGCATCGTCTCGCGTTCGGGCACGCTCACCTACGAGGCGGTGTGGCAGACCACCCGCCTGGGTCTGGGCCAGTCCACCTGTGTGGGCATCGGCGGCGACCCTATCAAGGGGCTAGACTTCATCGACTGCCTGGCGCTGTTCGAGCAGGATCCCCAGACCGAGGTCATCGTCCTGGTGGGCGAGATCGGCGGCACGGCCGAGGAGGCGGCGGCGGAATACATCCGCGCCCACGTGCGCAAACCGGTGGCGGCCTATGTGGCGGGGCTCACCGCTCCCAAGGGCAAGCGCATGGGACACGCCGGGGCCATCATCGCTGGCGGCACGGGGGGGGCGGCGGAGAAGATCGCCGCCCTCGAGTCCGCCGGCGTGGTGGTGGCGAAGAGCCCGGCCGAGATCGGCGCAGCGGCGCAGGAGGCCCTGCGACGGGCGGGACTGGCGGTGTGACGCGGGTGGACTTCTACTTCAATGCCGCCAGCCGCCCGCAGGTGGCCCTCAAACTGGCCGCCAAGGCCTTCCAGGCCGGGCAGCACGCGCTGTTGTACACCACGGACGAGGCCCAGGCGGCGGAGCTGGACCGCCTGCTGTGGACCGCCCAGCAGTTGTCCTTCGTCCCCCACGTGCGCTGCGGTCATCCGCTCGCCGCCGAGACGCCCGTGCTGATCGGTGCCCAGGCGGACGAGCTCGCCTCGCCCGACGTGCTGATCAACCTCACCGACGCGGCGCCACCGTTCTATCGGCGTTTCGCCCGCCTGATCGAGATCGTCGGCAGCGAAGAGCAGGACCGGCAGCAGGCGCGCGCGCGCTATCGCCGGTATCAGGCGGAAGGCTGCGAGTTGCACACGCACGACCTCAAGCAGGTCGACGGTGGCCGCCCGAACTGAGGG
>JANWZL010000013.1 GCA_025054655.1 Thiobacillaceae bacterium
CGCTCCACGCCGGCGACGATCTCCGCCCGCGCCGCCTCCGGGCCCGCCCAGCCCAGCACTTTGACCCATTTGCCGGGCTCCAGGTCCTTGTAGTGTTGGAAGAAGTGGGCGATCTGTCGGAGCAGCTGCTCAGGCAGGTCCTCCGGCCGCTGCACTTGGCAGTAGAGGCTGCACAGCTTGTCGATGGGCACGGCCAGGACCTTGGCGTCGAGGCCGGACTCGTCCTCCATGCGCAGCAGGCCTACCGGCCGGCAGCGCACCACCACCCCGGTGATGAGCGGGATGGGAGTGATCACCAGCACGTCCACCGGGTCGCCGTCCTCCGACAGGGTGTGCGGGATATAGCCGTAGTTGCAGGGGTAGTGCATGGCGGTGGACATGAACCGGTCGACGAACATGGCCCCGGTCTCCTTGTCCACCTCGTACTTGATGGGCTCCCCGTGCGCGGGGATCTCGACGATGACGTTGACGTCGTCGGGCACGTCGCGCCCGGAGCTGACCCGATCTAGATTCATGCCTTGGCCTCTCCTCTTCAGCAAATGTGACCGATACGGGACACCCGGACGGCGGCGGTTGTGGCATGATTGAGCATCCCCCGCCGACACACCGGCCCCATGCAGGCCTGCGAAGAACTCGTCATCCGCGGCATCACCCGCCAAGGCCGCCCCTTCCGCCCCAGCGACTGGGCCGAGCGCCTCAGCGGGCTGTTCGCCTCACACGGGGCCGACAACCGCACCCGCTACTCGCCCTATGTGTACCCGATCCGCCGCGGGGGTGTGGCCTGTGTGGTGGTCAGCAAGGCCCTGCAAGTGCAGGAGCCCATGGTGTACAAGTTCCTGCTCGATTTCGCCCGCGACAACGACCTGGAGGTGGTCGAGGGCCGGCGCAGCGCGCGCGATTGAGCAGCGTGGATTGGCCCCCGCGCGGCCGCGCTTGCTCAGCCCATCGCCTTGATGGCCGCGGACAGCCGGCTCTTGTGCCGTGCCGCCTTGTTCTTGTGCACGATCTTCTTGTCGGCGATGCGGTCGATCACCGACATGGACTCCTGGAAGGCGGCCTGAGCCGCGGCCTTGTCGCCGCTGGCGATGGCACGCCGCACCTTCTTGACCGCGGTGCGGTACTGCGAGCGCAGCGCGCGGTTGTGCAGGCGCCGCCGCTCGTTTTGCCGGGCGCGCTTGCGCGCCTGGGCAGTGTTGGCCATAAGTGACTCCTCGATACGCTAAGGTCAAACGCTTATCTTAGCCAGCGCAGGCAAGTATGACAAGGCACCGACGAGCGAAACATTGCGGCAGCGGCGGTCGGCCCCCGTCTCGGCATGCACATTGGGGAAGCGCCAAATGAATCTGCATGAACCTGCTGCCCGTAAGGAGGGCTGCGTTGCGCACGGCACGGCTACCGCGCCTGTCGAAAGAATTGTGTCTCGCGGCAGCGTTGCGGGCGCATCGCCCTCCACCCGCTCGCGAGGATTTCTTCAGCCTTTCCTTGACCCTCGGCCGGAAAGTGACTACATTGCCCCAGCATTGTTGGTCACACAGGCCGCCCATGCAGGTCTCCATACGCGAGCTGAAGGTGCATCTGTCACGCTATGTGCGACTGGCCCGCACGGGTGAAGTGATCGAGGTCACCGCACATCGCCGTCCCGTCGCCCGGGTCATCGGTGTGCCGTCTTCGCGCAGCAGCGTTGTGCCGTCCTCGGCCCAGGGCTCGGCCCTGCAAGCGCTCATCGCGCGGGGCGGCGCACAATGGGGTGGGGGCAAACCCCAAGGGGCTCGGCTCACGCTCGCGGCCGGCGGCACCGCCTTGTCGCGCATCGTCCTGGAAGAGCGCGGCTGACCCAGGGTGATCCTGTACCTGGACACCTCGGCCCTGGTCAAGCTCTACGTCATCGAGCCGGATAGCGATCGGGTGCGGGCCTGGGTCGAGGCGAGCGAACTGGTGGCCGTGTGCCGCATCGCCTGGGCCGAGGCCTGTGCCGCGTTTGCCCGCCGGGCGCGTGAGATGCCGGCCGACCAAGGCGTGCTGGAACAGGCACGCCAGGCCCTGGGGCGCGATTGGCCCCACTGCTGCATCATGGAACTGACCCAGGCGCTCATGGAGCGTGCGTGTGAATATGCCGAGGTCTTCGCCCTGCGGGCCTACGACGGGGTGCAACTGGCCGCTGCCGCGGCCTTGCGCGACGCCGTGGGGGGTGCAGTGGCCTTCACCTGTTTCGATCAACGTTTGGACACCTCGAAAAACCTGCTGCGCGGCCGGATGGCGGCGTTGCGCGGTGCTCGGATGCTCGCCTATCTGCTTGATATGTCTCGCATCCTGCACTCCGTGCGCCTTGCCCTCCAACCGCTCGCGACGGTTTTTCGAGGTGCCCGTTTGAACAAGGCCGCACGGGTATTGGGCCTGGAGGTGCAGCCGACGAGGTGACCGCAGGGGCCGCATGCAAGCGCCGGCACCCATCCTGCACGCCGGTCCGCCTGGCCGGGCAGGGCAAGGTGCGGCCAGGGCTCAGCTCCAGGGCGGTGGGGATGCCCCGCCAGCAGGGCAGGGTCTTGCCCGTCTACCCCAAGCGGCGAGCAGTCGCTTTCTGCTGACTTCGCCATAACGAACGACGACACGTGAACCTGCTGTGAACCTCCTGCGGGCCCTCGCCACGGTCAGCTCGATGACCCTGCTCTCCCGCATCCTGGGCTTCGTGCGCGATGCGGTGATCGCGCGCGCCTTCGGTGCCGGGGCGATGACCGACGCCTTCTTCGTCGCCTTCCGGCTGCCCAATCTGCTGCGGCGGCTGTTCGCCGAAGGGGCGTTCTCGCAGGCCTTCGTGCCGGTGCTGGCGGAATACAAGAACCGCCGCGGCGAGGCGGCCACGCGCGTGCTCATCGACCGCGTGGCCACCGCCTTGTTCGTGGCGCTCGTGCTGGTGGCCGCCCTGGGGGTGGTGGGGGCGCCGCTTATCGTGCTCGTCTCCGCTCCCGGTTTCCTCAGCCGGCCGGACAAGTTCCAGCTCACGGTGGAACTGACCCGCATCGTCTTTCCCTACATCCTGTTCATCTCGCTCACCGCGCTCGCCGCCGGGGTGCTCAACACCTACAGCCGCTTTATGCTGCCGGCCTTCACGCCGGTGTTGCTCAACGTGGCGATGATCGCCGCGGCGCTTGCCGCCGCCCCCTGGTTCGACCCGCCCGTGCTGGCGCTGGCCTGGGGGGCCTTCCTGGGCGGGCTGCTGCAGCTCGCTGCGCAGTTCGCGGGGCTGAAGCGTCTGGGGCTTTTGCCGCGCTGGGACTGGGCCCCGCGCGACGAGGGCGTGCGCCGCATCCTGAAGCTCATGGCCCCGGCCGCCCTGGGGGTGTCCATCGCCCAGGTGTCGCTGCTCATCAACACCCTATTCGCCTCCTTCCTCGCCACTGGCAGCGTATCCTGGTTGTACTATGCCGACCGGTTGATGGAGTTCCCCACCGGCATGCTGGGGGTGGCCCTGGGCACCATCCTGCTGCCCTCGCTGGCCAAGCACTACGCCGACGACGACCCCACCCAGTATGCACAGCTGCTCGACTGGGGGCTACGCCTGACGCTGCTGCTGGCCGCCCCTGCGGCGGTGGGCCTGGGTGTGCTGGCGGTGCCGCTGATCGCCACCCTGTTCCACTACGGCGAGTTCACCGCGCACGACGTGACCATGACCCGGGATGCCCTGATCGCCTACAGCGTGGGGCTGGTGGGCCTGATCCTGGTCAAGGTGCTGGCGCCGGGCTTCTACGCCCGGCAGGACATCCGCACGCCGGTGAGGATCGCCATCGTCACCCTGATGGCCACCCAGGCCATGAACCTCGCCTTCATCTGGCCGCTCAAACACGCCGGCCTAGCGCTCGCCATCGCACTCGGGGCCTGTCTGAACGCCGGCATCCTGTATCACAAGCTGCGCGCGCACGGCATCTACCGGCCGCAGCCGGGCTGGCCCGCCTTCTTGCTCAAGCTGGCCGTCGCCTTGCTCGCCATGGGGCTCACCCTGGCCCTGACCATGGGGGAGACGGCGGACTGGCTGGCCTATCGTGCGAGTGAACGGGTGCTGCGCGTCAGCGCCCTGGTCCTGGGCGGGGCCGCGGTGTACTTCGGCGTATTGTGGCTACTGGGGTTGCGGCCGGCCGATTTCAGACGCCGCGCGGCATAGACACTCGCCCACCCAGCCTCTAAACTATCAAATTTTTCAATCGGATATCGCATGCGCATCACCCACGGCTGGCCCCGCGCCGACCGCCCCAACGCGCTCACCATCGGCAACTTCGATGGCGTGCACCTGGGGCATCAGGCCATGCTGGCGCGGCTGACGGCCCAGGCGGCGGCGGTGGGTGCGCTGCCCACGGTGCTCACCTTCGAGCCGCACCCGCGCGAGCTGTTCAGCCCGGAGCAGGCGCCGACGCGGCTGACCAGCCTGCGCGAGAAGCTGGAGATCCTGCGCGCCCTGGGGGTGGCGCACGTGCACGTGTGCCGCTTCACGCGCAGCTTCGCCCAGCTGACGGCGGAGGAGTTCGTGGCGCGTATCTTGGTCGAGGGGCTGAAGGCCCGTTATGTCCTGGTGGGCGACGACTTCCGTTTCGGCGCCCGCCGTGCCGGTGACTTCGCCCTGCTCACACGCCTCGGCGAACGCTACGGCTTCCGGGCCGAGACCTTGCCGACCGTCGAGGCGGCGGGTATGCGCGCCTCCAGCACCGCAGTGCGCGAGGCCTTGGCCGCCGGCGACATGGCCACCGCCGCCCAGCTGCTCGGCCGCCCCTATTCCATCTCCGGCCGCGTCATGCATGGCGATCACCTGGGCCACAAGCTGGGCTGGCCCACCGCCAATATCCAGTTGAAGCACAACCGGCCGCCGCTCAAGGGCATCTTCGCCGTGCGCGTGCAGGGCCTCGCCCGGCCGGACTGGCCCGGGGTGGCGAGCCTGGGCACGCGGCCTACCGTGCATGCGGACGGCCGGCCGACACTGGAGGTGCACCTGTTCGACTTCTCCGGCGACCTTTACTCGGCCCACCTGCGCGTGGAGTTCCTGCACAAGCTGCGGGAGGAGATGAAGTTCGCCTCGCTGGAGGAACTGCAGGCGCAGATCGGCCGCGATGCCGCCCGTGCGCGCGAGCTGCTGAACGCCTGAACATTCACTGCCCGACCCATCATGCCTGACTACCGCCACACCCTGAACCTGCCCGACACCCCCTTCCCCATGCGCGGCGACTTGGCCCGGCGCGAACCCGGCTGGGTGCGGCAATGGCAGCAGCAGCGGCTGTACGACAAGATCCGCGCCGCCGCCGCCGGGCGGCCCAAGTTCGTCCTGCACGACGGGCCGCCCTACGCCAACGGCGACATCCACATCGGCCACGCGGTCAACAAGATCCTCAAGGACATCATCGTCAAGTCCAAGACCCTGGATGGCTACGACGCGCCCTATGTGCCGGGCTGGGACTGCCACGGGCTGCCGATCGAGCTGGCGGTGGAGAAGCTCCACGGCAAACAGATCGAACCAGCGCGTTTCCGCGCCCTGTGCCGCGAGTATGCCCAAAGCCAGGTCGAGCGCCAGCGCGCCGATTTCATCCGCCTGGGGGTGCTGGCCGACTGGGACCACCCCTACCTGACCATGGACTTCCGCTTCGAGGCGGACATCATGCGCCAGCTCGGCCGCATCTACGCCAACGGCTATCTGTACCGCGGCGCGAAACCGGTGCATTGGTGCGTGGACTGCGGCTCGGCCCTGGCCGAGGCGGAGGTCGAGTACGAGGAGCGCACCTCGCCGGCCATCGACGTGGCCTTCCCGCTGGCCGACTGCGCCGAACTCGCCCGCCGGCTGGGGGTGGATGCCCAGGCCGACTGCCCGGTGTATGCGGTGATCTGGACCACCACCCCCTGGACCCTGCCGGCCAACCAGGCGGTGGCGGTGCATCCCGAGTTCATCTACGACCTGGTGCGCACCCCTAGGGGGGTGCTGATCCTTGCGCGCGAGCTGGCGGAGGCCGCCATTCGCCGCTACGGCCTGGAGACGGTGGAGGTGGTGGCCCAGGTGGAGGGGCGGGCACTGGCGGGGCTCACTCTGGAACACCCCTTCCTCGACCGGCAGGTGCCGCTGATCCTGGCCGAGTTCGTCAGCCTCGACGCCGGCACCGGCCTGGTGCACATCGCGCCCGGCCACGGACAGGACGACTACGTGGTGGGTGCCCGTCATGGACTTGCGGTCGAAAATCCGGTCGGCGACGACGGCCGCTTCCACCCTGACACGCCCTTCGTCGGCGGGCTGGAGGTGTGGGCGGCCAACCCGCGGGTGATCGAGCTGCTCGCCGAACGCGGGCGGCTGCTCGCGCACGAGCGGCTGCGTCACAGCTACCCCCACTGCTGGCGGCACAAGACACCGATCATCTTCCGCGCCACCCGGCAGTGGTTCATCGGCATGGACGTCCGTGGCCAGGGGCCAGGGGCCAGCGGGCAACAGACCCTGCGCGAGCTGGCGCTCGCGGCGGTGGCGGCCACCCGCTTCTACCCCGAGTGGGGGCGGGCGCGCCTACAGGCGATGATGCAAAACCGCCCGGACTGGTGTGTGTCGCGCCAGCGCTACTGGGGCGTGCCCATCCCGCTGTTCGTGCACAAGACCACGGGCGAGCCGCACCCGCGCAGCCTGGAGCTGATCGAGCAGGTGGCGCAGCGGGTGGAGGCGGCGGGCATCGAGGCCTGGTTCCAGCTCGAGCCGCAGGAGCTGCTCGGCGAGGAGGTGGCGCAGTACGAGAAGGTGACCGACACCCTGGACGTGTGGTTCGACTCCGGCGTGACCCACGCCTGCCTGCTCAAGGAGCGCGAAGGGCTCAAACACCCGGCCGACCTGTACCTGGAAGGTTCGGATCAGCACCGCGGCTGGTTCCAGTCCTCGCTCATCACCGGCTGCGCCACGGACGGCCACGCCCCCTATGCGGCCCTGCTCACCCACGGCTTCGTGGTGGATGCCCAGGGCTACAAGATGTCGAAGTCGCGCGGCAACGTGATCGCGCCGCAGCAGGTGTGCGACAGCCTGGGGGCGGAGATCCTGCGGCTGTGGGTGGCGAGCACCGACTATGCGGGAGAGCTGTCCATCTCCGATGAGATCTTGAAGCGCGTGGTGGAGGCCTATCGCCGGCTGCGCAACACCCTGCGTTTCCTGCTCGCCAACACCGCCGACTTCGACCCGCAGCGCGACAGCCTGCCGGTGGAGGCCTGGCTCACGCTGGACCGCTATGCCCTGGCACTCACCCGCAGACTGCAGACGGAGGTGATCGCCGATTACCGCGACTACAGCTTCCACACCCTGGTGCAGCGGCTGCACAACTTCTGCTCCGAGGACCTGGGCGCGTTCTACCTCGACGTGCTCAAGGACCGGCTCTACACCACGGCGGCCGCCTCGCCCGCACGCCGCTCGGCGCAGACGGCGCTGTGGCACATCGCCCAGGCCTTGACGCGGCTGCTCGCCCCCGTGCTCTCCTTCACCGCCGAGGAGATCTGGGCCCTGGTCGGCCGCAGCGACAGCATCTTTTTGGAGCAGTGGCATGCGCTGCCGGCAATTGCCACCGAGGAAGACCTGTTGAACGATTGGGGTCGAATCCGTGCGCTGCGCGCCCTGGCCACCAAACGGCTGGAAGAGCTGCGTGCAGCCGGTCAGATCGGCTCATCGCTGCAGGCTTCAGTGACCTATTACGCCGACGGCGCGGATTACGCATTGCTCGCCGGCCTGGGCGATGATCTGCGTTTCGTGCTGATCACCTCGGCCGCCAGGGTCGAACGGGCAGAGGGTGACACGCGCGTGGAGGCCTTCCCCAGTCCACACCCCAAATGCGACCGCTGCTGGCATCACCGCGCCGACGTGGGGGCGGACCCGCAGCACCCGGGCCTGTGCGGGCGCTGTGTGAGCAACCTGTTCGGGCCTGGCGAGGAGCGCCGGCATGCATGACCTCGGTCAGCCGGCAGCGGACGGCAGCGATCGGCGGGGCGGGTACGGGTGGCTGTGGCTTTCCGCCCTGGTGCTGATGCTGGACCAGGCGAGCAAGTTTCTCATCCAGTCCACCCTCGCTCCCCATCAGGACATCGTCGTGGTGACCCCTTTCTTTAACCTCGTGCACGTGCACAACACGGGGGCGGCCTTCTCCCTGCTAGCCGACCAGTCCGGCTGGCAGCGCTGGCTCTTCCTCGGCCTGGGGCTTGCCGCCAGCGGCTTCATCCTCTGGCTGCTGAGGGACACCGGCGGCCGCCGGCCCTATGCCATCGCCCTCGCCCTGATCCTGGGCGGGGCGCTGGGCAATGTGGTCGATCGGCTCGTGCACGGCCACGTGATCGATTTCCTTGACTTGCATGCCGCCGGCTGGCACTGGCCGGCCTTCAACCTGGCCGATGCGGCCATCACCGTGGGGGCCGCGCTGCTCATATGGGATGCGCTCAAGGCTGGCGCGCGACGGCCGGCCCCGCAAGATACGGGGACATGAGCGGTCTGCGCCTGGGCGATACCGTCACCTTGCATTACCGCCTCACTTGTGGCGGGCAGACGGTGGCGGACACCTTTGGCGACGCCCCCGAGACCTTCGTGCTCGGCCGCGGTGACATCGAGCCGCGCCTGGAGCTTTGTCTGCTGGGTCTGCGGCCCGGTGCCCACAGTCGGTTCGAACTCGGCCCGGGCGAGGCCTTCGGCGACCGCGACGAGGGTCTGGTGCAACGCCTGCCGCGCGACGAATTCCCCGCCGACATGGCGCTCGCCGTGGGCCACCGGGTCGAATTCACCCTGCCCAACGGTCAGCGCGTATACGGCACCGTCCGGCAACTGGACGAGGCCGAGGTGGAGATCGATTTCAACCACCCCCTGGCGGGTCTGCCGGTAGAATTCGAGGTGGAGATCATCGCCATCGGAGCGTCCGGACATGCCTGAAGTGCTGCTCGCCAGCCCGCGCGGCTTTTGCGCCGGGGTGGACCGTGCCATCGCCATCGTCGAGCGGGCCCTGGAGCGCTTCGGCCCACCCGTGTATGTGCGCCACGAGGTAGTGCACAACCGCAGCGTGGTGGAGGGTCTCAAGGCCAAGGGGGCGGTGTTCGTCGAGGACCTGGCCGAGGTGCCGCCCGGGGCCACCCTGATCTACAGCGCCCACGGCGTGCCGCAGTCGGTGCGGCGCGAGGCGGAGGCGAGGGGGCTCACTGTGTTCGACGCCACCTGTCCGCTGGTGACCAAGGTGCACGTGGAGGTCAGACGGCTGCACGAACAGGGCTATGAGATCGTCATGATCGGCCATCGCGGCCACCCCGAGGTGGAGGGCACCATGGGGCAGGTCGAGGGCGGCATGCACCTGGTGGAGACGCCCGAGGACGTGGCGCGGCTGGCCCTACGCGACCCGCAGCGGGTGGCCTACGTCACCCAGACCACGCTGTCGGTGGACGATGCCGCGCGGGTGGTCGAGGCCTTGCGCGCACGTTTCCCGGCCATCGTCGGGCCGAAGAAGGACGACATCTGCTACGCCACCCAGAACCGTCAGGACGCGGTGAAGGCGCTTGCACGCCAAGCGCAGGTGGTGATCGTGGTGGGCTCGCCCAACAGTTCCAATTCCAACCGGTTGCGCGAGGTGGCCGAGAACGCCGGCGTGCCCGCTTACCGGGTGGACCGGGCGGAGGACATCGATCCCGCGTGGCTCGCCGGCTGCACGCGCATCGGGGTGACCGCCGGCGCCTCCGCGCCCGAGGTGCTGGTGCAGGGGGTGGTCGAGCGGCTGCGCGCCCTGGGTGCCCAGGAGGTGCGCACCCTGGAGGGGGTGGTGGAGAAGGTCAATTTCCCGCTGCCCAGGGAACTCGTTTGAGCCCGTATGCGCGGCTGCCCTATGCCCATGCACAGCCTTCGACCCTGGCCGCCAACGCAGGCCAGCCCTGTCGCGGCCTTCGCCGCTCCCACCTCGACCGCAGGATGAACCGCCCGACACTGCCCGACGACGACCTCACCCCCTTGAGCCCCGAGCGCCGCGCGGCGCTGGCGGCGGGACTCACCCCCGAGGAGCGGCGGGTGATCCTGCACCAGGGCACCGAGCCGCCCTTCTGCGGCGGCCTGCTGCAGGAAAAGCGCGCGGGCGTGTTCCGCTGCCGGCTGTGCGGGTTGCCGCTGTTCCGCTCCGAGGCCAAGTTCGACTCCGGCACCGGCTGGCCCAGCTTCCACAGCCCTTATCGGCCCGAACACATCCGCTACCTGCCGGACTACAGCCATGGCATGGTGCGCACCGAGATCCGCTGCGCCCGCTGCGATGGACACCTGGGCCACGTGTTCGAGGACGGGCCGCCCCCCACGGGGCTGCGTTATTGCCTCAACTCCGTCGCGCTCACCTTTGATCCGGCGAGCGAGTGATGCGCCCGATCTGGAAGCGGTAGGTGTCGTGGCAACCCGAGCAATAGGACACCGCCTCGCCCAACTGCCCTAGGGTGTGGAAGGGGTCCGCCTTGGCCGTCGCGTCGCGGGCGATGGCATCGAACACCTCGTGCAGTCCGCGCGCCATTTCCATGTAGGCCACGGGCAGCCGGTTGCGCAGTGCGGCCGGCATGGTCTGGCCCTCCCGCCCCAGGGCGGCGGCCTCCACCGCCACCGACTTCATGTCCCGGCGCGACAGGGCATGGAAGATGTTGTGCAGGCCATGCAGAAAGACGCGCATCTCCTCCAGCACGCGGTCGCGCTCGCTGGCGCTGACCATGATGGGGATGCGGCCGTCGGCACCTTGGGCGGGGACGGCAGTCGCACCCATGATCCCAAGCATGGCGGCCAAACCGACGAGCCTGCGGCTCAATCTTGCGTTCATATCCGCTCCTGCACTGTGCAGCGAACCTTGAGCTTAGCCCAGCGCGCCGCGTTTTGCACGATCCCGGTGCGTGCGGTCCGGGGCCAGGTCCAAAGATTGCCCCGTTTTGGGCTTGGCCGTAGCATGACGGCATGGCGCTACCCCTGGACCGCGACCAGATCCAGCAACTGACCGAGGAGCTGGAGGTCATCATCGCTGCCCATCTCGCCTGGTTCAAGCAGTTGAACCGCGTGCTGGTGTGCGGCTCGGAACCGCCGGCGGCCGACATCCTGCCCGATGCCCACCTGCGCTCGCCCTTCGGCGTGTGGTACTACACCCAGGAGCCGCACCCCCTGGCCGAATATGCCGCCTTCCAGGAGCTGGCGGCCATCCAGCAGGCCATGCACGCCGCCGCCCGGCGGGCGCTCGCCGAGGTCGCCGCCGGCCGCCGACCGGCACCGGAGCTGTACGACCAGTGCATCGATCTCGCCCTGCGGCTCAACACCCGGCTGCGCAATTTGCAGTTGGACATCATCGGTGAACTGCTCACCACCGATGCCCTCACCGGCTGCTCCGCCCGGCGCGGCATGCTCGCCCGGCTGCGCGAGGAGCAGGAGCGCGCGCGCCGCATCCAGCGGCCCTGTTGCATCTGCCTGATGGATTTCGACCGCTTCAAGCGCATCAACGACGAACTGGGCCATCCGGCGGGCGATGCCGTGCTGCGCCAAGGCATGCGCTTCACCGCCGCGGCGCTGCGCAAATACGACTCCATCTATCGCTATGGCGGCGAGGAGTTCCTCATCTGCCTGCCCGGCACCCCCCTGCGCGACGCCGCGCAGGTGATCGAACGCATCCGCCAGGGCCTGGCGCAACTGCCCATCAGGCTGGCGAGCGGCGCCACGCTCAACGTCACCGCCTCCTTCGGCCTGGCCGAGCTGCATCCGGCGCGCGCGGTGGAGGAGTCCATCGCCAATGCCGACCTGGCCCTGATCCGCGCCAAGGAGGGTGGGCGCAACCGGGTGGAGATCTGGCAAGAGTAAAGAGTAGGCTGGTCGGGGGACGATCCCGCCGCAGGCGTGGCGCGAGCCGGTGCAACTCGATCCAGCAGCAGGGACTGGATGGGGGACATCAGTCCCTGTGGCCTGAGTCAGTACTCAGAGTCGGTGGGCGGAGTCGCTGGTTCATGGTCAGGTGTGATATTATTTCTCATGTCTGAGTGCAAGCTCATCGATGAGACCTTCATCCTCTCCCGCAAACGAGGCAACGGCCTGTTGCGGCGCGAGGTGTGGGTGGATGAACACGGCCGCGTCGTGCGGTACAACCTGGCATACATCAATCACGCCATCTATTCCGGTGATCATGGCCGCGTGGTGGGATATGACAACGCGCATGGCCATCATCACCGGCACTACATGGGTCGGGTCGAACCGGTGGAATTCGTCAGCTTCGAAGACATCGAGGCGCGTTTCGAACAGGACTGGTTGGCCTTCGGAGGCAGGAAATGAAGACGATCATCAGGACAGAGCGTGTCGAAGGCTTTTTCCAACGCGGGCGCCGCATAGCGCGGCGGTTGGACCAGGGTCAACCCATGGCGCCCGAACGGATCATTGTCTACGAAGATCCGGAAGATCTGGCGCACATCCTCACGGCGGCCAAGATCGCCCTGTTCCGCGCAGTCAAGGCGCGCCCCGGGTCCATCACCGACATCGCCGTCCGGCTCGGGCGTGACCGCAGTGCCGTCAAACGCGACCTGGACGATCTCGTCGCGGCCGGGCTGGTGCAGGTGGAGGACAAACCGCATCCGGGCCACGGACGAAGGAAGGAGGTCCGGGCGACAGCGGAGCAGGTGATCATCGAGGCCGTGCTCGCCTGATCGGGCGCAGGCGAGTGACCAGCATCCGAGGGCGCGTGAGGTGCAGCGAACATGTCGCGCGGACAGCGGCGCCCATGCCCCCACCGCCGTGCGGCAGGGCCGCATCGGGATACCGCCTGCCGCGTTCGGCGGGCAAGCGGTAAGGACAGGGATACCCTCCCCGTCGGCTGCTGAGGCCCCTTCGCCCAGGCACCGGGTTCAAGGCATGGACCTCTACCCCCTGCTGCGTGCGCTGCTCTTCCGGCTGGAGCCCGAGCGGGCGCATGCGCTCATCCTCGCCACACTCGCCCGCCTGCAGCACACGGGGCTGCTCGAGCGGCTGCTGCCCGCCGTGCCGGCGCTACCCGTGCGTGTAATGGGGCTCGACTTCCCCAACCCCGTCGGGCTCGCGGCCGGGCTGGACAAGGACGCTCGAGCGATCGACGCCTGGGCGGCCATGGGCTTCGGCTTCATCGAGGTGGGTGCGGTCACCCCGCGCCCGCAGCCCGGCAACCCGCGCCCGCGGCTGTTCCGGCTGCCGCAGGCGCAGGCGCTCATCAACCGCATGGGCTTCAACAACGCCGGGGTGGATGGGCTGCTCGCCAACCTGCAGCGATGCCGCTACCGCGGCATCCTGGCGGTGAACATCGGCAAGAACCGCGACACCCCGCTCGAGCACGCCGCCGACGATTACGAATACTGCTTCGAGCGCCTGTACGCGCGGGTCAGCTTCGTCACCCTCAACATCTCCTCGCCCAACACGCAGGGCCTGCGCGCGCTGCAGGGGGGCGAGGCGCTCGATGCCCTACTCGGGCGCCTCAAGGCGGCGCAGGCGCGCCTGACCGAGCGGCACGGCAAATACACCCCGCTGGCAGTGAAGGTGGCCCCAGACCTCGATGCAGACCAGATCCGCCTGATGGCCGACGCCTTCCGCCGCCACCGGGTCGATGCCGTCATCGCCACCAACACCACGGTCAGCCGGGCCGGTGTGGAGGGCCTGCCGCACGCCGAAGAGCAAGGGGGGTTGTCGGGGGCGCCGCTGCTCGCGCCGTCCAACCGGGTGCTGGCCGCATTTCACCAGGCCCTGCAGGGCGAGATCCCCCTCATCGGCGTGGGCGGCATCCTCAGCGGCGCCGACGCCCGTGCCAAGCTCGCCGCCGGGGCGAGCCTGGTGCAGCTCTATACCGGTCTCATCTACCGCGGGCCGGCCTTGGTGCGCGAGTGCGTCGAGGCGCTGCGGGACGGTCCGGCGTCTGTCCGGCTGCCGCCCGGTTGACGACCGGGCGCGGGTGCCACGGCGCCGGTGCTTCGGCGTTATAGTTGCACCTTTCATCCCACGCATCGCAACCGTCATGCTGATCGGCATACCCACAGAGATCAAGGCGCAGGAGTATCGCGTGGCGGCCACCCCGGCCGGGGTGCGGGAGCTCGTGCGCGCCGGCCACACCGTGCGGGTCCAGGCCGGTGCCGGCGCGGCGGTGGGCTTCGCCGATGCCGACTACGCGGCGGCGGGGGCGCAGATGGTGCCGGACGCCGCCGCGGTGTACGAGGCCGAGCTGGTCTTCAAGGTCAAAGAGCCGCAGCCGCCGGAATACGCGCTCATGCGCGCGGGGCAATGGCTGTTCTGCTATCTGCATCTGGCCGCCGCACCCGGCCTCGCCCACATCCTGCTCGAACGCGGGGTCAACGCCATCGCCTTCGAGACTGTGGAGGACGCGCGCGGGGCCACGCCTCTGCTCGCGCCCATGTCGCAGATCGCCGGCCGTCTGGCGGTGCAGGCCGGCATGCAAGCGCTGGAGATGAAGAACGGCGGCCGCGGCGTGCTGCTGTCGGGCGTGCCGGGCGTGGCGCCTGCGCGCGTGGTGGTGATCGGCGGCGGCCAGGTAGGGGCCAATGCCGTGCGCCTGGCCGTCGGCCTGGGGGCGCAGGTGACGCTGCTGGAGCGCAGCCACGAGAAGCTGCAACGCTACGACGAGCTCTATCCGGGGCGGCTGCAGACCCGCTATGCCCATGCGGCCAACCTGGAGGAATGCGTCGCCCAGGCGGACCTGGTGATCGGCGCGGTCTATGTGCACGGCCGCCGCGCCCCCAGGCTGATCGACCGCGCCCTGCTGCGCCGCATGCCGCGCGGGGCGGCGCTGGTGGACGTGGCCATCGACCAGGGCGGGATCGCCGAGACCTCGCGTCCGAGCACACACGCCGAACCCTTCTACGTCGAGGAGGGGGTGGTGCACTATTGCGTGCCCAACATGCCGGGTGCGGTCGCACGCACGGCCACACTGGCCCTGGCCGAGGTCACCCTGCCCCATCTGCTGCGTCTGGCAGCGGGGCCGCGCGCGGCATTGGAGCAGGATGCCGGCCTCGCCCTGGGCCTCAACGTGGCCGCCGGCCGGGTGACGCATCCGGGCCTCGCCCAGGACCTGGGGGTGGCGGTGGCCGACTGGCGTGCAGTGCTGCCCTGAAGCGCAGCGCCGTGGGCTACAATGACCCTGCTGCATCGTCTAGAGGAGCCCCTGTCCATGAGTGAACCCGTCGTCGCCGGCAAGACCCCCATCGAGGCCCAGCTCGAGGCCGGCGTGGAATACTGGTGGTGCGCCTGCGGCCGTTCGCAGACCCAACCCTTCTGCGATGGCTCGCATGCGGGCACCGGCATCGAGCCGGTGCCCTTTCGCGTGGAGGTGGCCGGAAACTATTGGCTTTGCGCCTGCAAGCACACCGCTAATGCCCCTTTTTGCGACGGGGCGCACGAGCTGCTGGACTGAAGGGCGGGTGAGCGTCAGGCGTGAGGGTGAGGGGTGAGGTGTAAGGCGTGAGGAGGACGGGGTGTGCCTTACGGCCTGTTGGCTGATCTCGTCCTCGCCGTCCACTTCGCCTTCATCGTCTTCGTCAGTCTCGGCGGCCTCGCCGTGCTGCGTTGGCCGCGCCTGGCATGGCTGCACCTGCCCTGTGTGGTCTGGGGGGTGGTGGTCGAGGTGATGGGCTGGGTGTGTCCGCTCACGCCGCTGGAGAACCACTTTTTGCGTCTGGCGGGTGAACAGGGTTATGAGGGCGACTTCCTGCAGCACTATCTGCTTGCCGCCATCTACCCCGAGGGGCTCACCCGCGGCACCCAGATCGGCCTGGGTCTCGGCCTGCTCGTGCTCAACGCCCTGATCTACGCCCGCGTCCTGTCGCGTCGCCGACGGCCATAGCCCAACCGGGCGATGGCCGCGGCAGGCGCAGGGTTGTACGCTTGTTGCGCGCTCGCCGATAATCGCCCGACTCGCGCGCCGCCATGCAAGACTACCTCCTCATCCTCCTTGGCACGGTGTTCGTCAACAACATCGTGATGACCAAGATGCTGGGCCTGTGCCCCTTCATGGGTGTGTCGCGCAAGCTGGAGACCTCCCTGGGCATGGGGGCGGCCACCACCTTCGTGCTCACCCTCGCCTCGGGCCTGAGCTACCTGATCGAGACCCATGTCCTGGGCGAGGAACTCCGCTACCTGCGCACACTCTCCTTCATCGTGGTGATCGCCGGCATCGTCGGCTTCACCGAGATGTTCATCCGCAAGACCTCGCCGGTGCTGTTCCGCGTGCTGGGCATCTACCTGCCGCTGATCACCACCAATTGCGCCGTACTGGGCATCCCCTTGCTCAACGTGCAGGCGCGGCATGGCTTCGTCGAATCGCTGTTCTTCGGACTGGGCGGGGCGCTCGGCTTCACCCTGGTGCTCGTCCTGTTCGCCGCGCTGCGCGAGCGGCTGGAGGCGGCGGACGTGCCGCTGCCCTTCCGCGGATCGGCCATCGCCCTGGTGAGCGCGGGCCTCATGAGCCTGGCCTTCATGGGGTTTGCGGGGCTGGTCAAGTGAGGGGTGAGGCGTGAGGCATGAGGCGTGAGGTGTGAGTAGGCGGATATGCTGAGTGCCATCCTGGTCATGTCGGGCATCGCCCTGGTACTGGGCGGGGTGCTGGGCTGGGCGGCGATCCGTTTCCGGGTCGAGGAAGACCCGCTGGTGGACAAAATCGACGCCATCCTGCCGCAGACCCAGTGCGGGCAATGCGGCTACCCCGGCTGCCGGCCCTATGCCGAGGCCATCGCCAAGGGCGAGGCGGACATCAACCGCTGCCCGCCCGGCGGCGAGGAGGGCATCCGGCAGCTGGCCGAGCTGCTGGGGGTGGAACCCAAACCCCTGGGCGAAGGGCTGGTGCACAAGCCCAAGAGCGTGGCGGTGATCGACGAGCGGCTGTGCATCGGCTGCACCCTGTGCATCCAGGCCTGCCCGGTGGATGCCATCGTTGGAGCGGCCAAACAGATGCATACCGTGGTCCCGGAGCTGTGCACCGGCTGTGAGTTGTGCGTAGCCCCCTGTCCAGTGGACTGCATCCGCATGGAGGTGATCAAGGAGGACATCTCCAATTGGAAATGGCGCTACCCCGTCGTCTCGCTGACAGCGCTGGCATGAGATTCGCACCGACGCCAGACGAGCCGCGCCTCACCCCTTTTCCCGGCGGCATCAGACTGCCGGCGCACAAGGAGGTGTCCACCCAGCGGCCCATCGCCGCCCTGCCCCTGCTGCCGCTGTACGTCGTGCCGCTGCGCCAGCACATCGGTGAGCCGGCCCGTCCCATCGTGCAGGCGGGCGATCGCGTGCTGCGCGGGCAGATGATCGGCCGGCCGGAGGGTTATGTCTCAGTGGGGGTGCACGCCCCCACCTCGGGGCGCGTGCTGGCGGTGGAGCCGCGGCCGGTACCGCACCCCTCGGGGCTGGCCGATCTGTGCGTAGTGATTGAGGCCGATGGCGAGGACCGCGCGGTGGAGCCCACCCCGCTCGACTGGCACGTCATGGATGCGAGCAGCCTGCGCAACCGCCTGCGCGAGATGGGTCTGGCGGGACTGGGCGGGGCGGTCTTTCCCAGCTTCATCAAACTCAATCCCGGCGCCCGGCGATCAATCCCCATCCTCATCCTCAACGGCGCCGAGTGCGAACCCTGGATCACCTGCGATGACCTGCTCATGCGCCAGCGCGCGAGCGAGATCCTGCTCGGCGCGCAGATCATGCGCCACATGCTGGGGGCGCAGCAAGTGCTGGTGGGCATCGAGGACAACAAGCCGCAGGCCATCGCCAGCATGATGGAGGCCGCCATAGGCAGCGACATCCGGGTCGTCGCCGTACCCTCGATCTACCCCGCCGGTGGGGGCAAACAACTGACATACCTCCTCACCGGCCGCGAAACCCCCGCGCACGGGCTCACCACCGACGTGGGCGTGCAGGTGTTCAACGTCGGCACGGCCTATGCCCTTTACCGCGCCGTGGTGCACGGCGAGCCGCTGACGAGCCGCATCGTCACCGTGACCGGTCACGTGGCGGCGCCGGGCAACTTCGAGGTCCGGCTGGGCACGCCCATCGCCGACCTGCTCGCCGCCGCCGGCGGCGAGCTCACCGGCGCCACCGGCCGGGTGATCGGCGGCCCCATGATGGGCTTCGAACTCAAGGACACGGCCGCCCCCGTGACCAAGGCGGTCAATTGTGTGCTGGTGAAAGACGCCGTGCACTTCCCACCGCCGCCGCCAGCCCTGCCCTGTATCCGCTGCGGGGCCTGCGCGCGGGCCTGTCCCATGCGGCTTTCACCGCACGAGCTGTATTGGTACGCACGCCACCGTGACTTCGGCAAGACCCAGGCCCTGAACCTGTTCGACTGCATCGAATGCGGCTGCTGCAGCTATGTCTGCCCCAGCCACATCCCCCTGGTGGACTACTACCGCTTCGCCAAGAGCGAGATCTGGGCGCGCGAGCGCGAGAAAAAGGCCGCTGACGAGGCGCGCGCCCGCCACGAGTTCCGCCTCCAACGCCTGGAGCGCGAAAAACAGGAGAAGGCCGAACGGCTGGCGAAGAAGGCGGCCGAGCGGCTGGAGTCCGGCGCCGTCAGCGCGCAGGATCCCGACGCCGAGCGCAAGCGCGCCATCCTCGCCGCCGCCATCGAAAAGGCCCGCAAGGCCAAGGAAGGCGTGCAGCCGAGGAACGTGGACGACCTGCCGGAGGCAGTACGAAAGGAGATCGCCAGCATCGACGCCCGCCGCACCGGCGGCAACGGGGCCGATCCCACCCCCTGAGCCCTCACCCCTCACGCCTCCTCCCATGCCCACCTCCCCCCACATCGTCCTAGCCGACAACAGCGTGCGCGCCGTGATGTTCAAGGTGCTGGCCGCCCTGGTGCCCGGGGTGGTGGTGCATGCGTGGATGTTCGGACCGGCCATCTGGGTGAGCCTGCTGCTGACCACGCTCTTCTGCCTGGTCATCGAGGCCCTGGTGCTGGCCATGCGCGACCTGCCGCTCAAACCCTTCCTCAGCGACGGCTCCGTTTTGGTCACCGCCTGGCTGCTGGCGCTGTCGCTGCCCACGCTGCTGCCTTGGTGGCTGTATGCCCTGGGCAGCCTGTTCGCCGTACTGGTGGCGAAGCATCTATACGGCGGGCTGGGGCAGAACGTGTTCAACCCCGCCATGGTCGGCTATGCGGTGCTGATCGTGAGCTTCCCCGCGCACATGAACCTGTGGCCCGCCCCGGTGGGCGTGGCGGGCCACACGCCCAACCTCATGGAGGCCCTGGACCTGGTCTTCGCCGGTCAGGGCGCCGTGAGCCCAGACGCCTACACCGCCGCCACCCCCATGGACCAGCTGCGCGCCCAGGTGCGCACCGGCCTGAGCGCCGAGGCCGTGGCCGCGGCGAGTTTCGGCCTGCATGCGAAGGAGGCCCTGGTGTTGAGCTACGCCCTGGGCGGGCTGCTGTTGCTGGCCCACCGCGTCATCACCTGGCACGTCCCGGTGGCCTTCCTGGGTGCCCTCGTCGCCACCGCGACCCTGTTGCATCTGATCGATCCCGGCCGCCATGCCGACCCGCTGTTCCATCTGCTCACCGGCAGTACGGTGCTGGGCGCCTTCTTCATCCTCACCGACCCGGTCTCGGCCAGCACCACCCCGCTGGGCAAGCTGATCTATGCCGGGCTCGCCGGCGTGATCACGGTGTTGATCCGCAGCTTCGGCGCCTATCCCGATGGGGTGGCCTTTGCGGTGCTGCTGATGAACGCGGCCGTCCCCTTCATCGACGCCTACACCCAGCCGCGGGTGTTCGGGCATTCGCGCGGCAGACGCACATGAACCCGGCCCTGCGCGAGACCCTGGTGACGGCGGTCACCCTGCTCGCCTTTGCCGTCGTGGGTTCGGCCCTGCTGGCCGCGACTTATGCCCTCACCCGTCCGCAGATTTTGGCCAGCGAGGCGGCCGAGCGGCGCGCGCGCATCGCCGAGACCCTGCCAGCCGGCAGTTTCGACAACGACCTCGTGCGCACCGCCCGCGTGCTAGCGCCAGACCCCCTGCTCGGACTCGATCGGCCGGCGCACTATTACCTGGCCACCCGGCAAGGCCAGGCCACGGCCGTGGTGCTGGAGGCGGTGGCGCCGGACGGCTACTCGGGCGACATCCGGCTGCTCATCGGCATCGGCCGCGACGGGCGCATCACCGGCGTGCGCGTGAGCGCCCACAAGGAGACTCCCGGCCTGGGCGACTACATCGAGGCGGCCAAGAGCCGGTGGATTCACGTCTTCGACGGCCGCTCGCTCACCGACCCGCCTGCATCGGGCTGGAAGGTGCGCAAGGATGGCGGCCAGTTCGACTACATGACCGGGGCCACCGTCACTCCGCGCGCGGTGGTGGCGGCCGTGCATCGGGCGTTGCAGTATTTCGAGCAGCACAAGGATCGGCTGTTGGCCGTCCCGTCCCATGTCCAGGAGCAGTCCCATGATCGCGCCCGCAACCCGTGAGCTCATCGTCAACGGCCTGTGGCGGCAGAACCCCGGCCTGGCGCAGCTGCTGGGGCTCTGCCCCCTGCTCGCCATCAGCAACAGCGTGGTCAACAGCCTCTCGCTGGGCCTGGCCACCACCCTGGTGATGATGGTGGCGAGCGCCTCGGTCGCCGTCGTGCGCAACCTCATCCCGCACGAGATCCGCATCCCCACCTTCGTGCTCATCATCGCCGCGGCGGTGACGGTGGTGGACCTCAGCATGAACGCCTATGTGCACCCGCTCTACCTGGTGCTGGGCGTGTTCATCCCCCTCATTACCACCAACTGCATCGTGCTGGCGCGGGTGGAGGCGTTCGCCTCCAAGCGCTCGACCGCCGCCTCGGTGTTGGATGCGGCCATGATGGGGTTGGGGCTCACCCTGGTGCTGGTGGTACTAGGGGCCGTGCGCGAGATCTTCGGCAAGGGCACCCTCTTCTCCGGCCTGGACCTCGCCCTGGGCCCGGCGGCGCGCGACTGGGTGGTCACCGTCGTGCCCGATTACCAGGGCTTCCTGCTCGCCGTCCTGCCGCCTGGGGCCTTCCTCGGTCTGGGCCTCATCATCGCGTTGAAGAACTGGATCGAGGCCATACGCCAGGCGCGTCGGGGGACGCCCGCGCCGGTCATACAGCCCGCCGCATGAACGCCGCCAAACGCCGCGCCATCTTCGAGCGGCTCAAGGCCGCCAACCCCAACCCCAGCACCGAACTCGACTACGCCACGCCCTATCAGCTGCTGGTGGCGGTGGTGCTGTCCGCCCAGGCCACCGACAAGGGGGTGAACAAGGCCACGGCGGAATTGTTCCGGGTGGCGGGCACACCGCAGCAGATGCTCGCCCTGGGCGAGGAGGGGCTGAAGCAATACATCCGCTCGATCGGCCTGTACCAGACCAAGGCACGCCACATCATGGCGCTTACGCGTCTGCTGATCGAGCGGCACGGCGGCGAGGTGCCCGGCGAGCGCGCCGCCCTCGAGGCCCTGCCGGGTGTGGGACGCAAGACCGCCAACGTGGTGCTCAACACCGCCTTTGGCCACCCCGTCATCGCCGTGGACACCCACATCTTCCGGATCGCCAACCGCACCGGGCTGGCGCGTGGCAAGACGCCGCTGTCCGTGGAGCGCGCGCTCAGCCGCCTCACCCCGCCCGAATACCGCCGCCACGCCCACCATTGGCTCATCCTGCACGGCCGCTACGTGTGCAAGGCGCGCAAGCCCGACTGCCCCCGCTGCATCCTCAACGACCTGTGCGAGTGGAAGGAAAAACACGCCTCTCCGACCCCTAACCCCTAGGCCCCTCCTTCTTTCCTCACCCCATGCCTGCCGCCACCGCCCTGGCCCGTGCCCCCCACGCCCGCCCCGAACTGGCGGCCGACGCGGTGCGCATCGCCCTGGACAAGGCCGGCCTGGACCACCCGCAGGCGGTGCTGCTGTTCCTCAGCCGCGAGTTCGCGCACGATCCTGCCCCGGCACTCACCGCCGCGGCACGTACGGCCCAATGCCTGCAGATCGCCGGCTGCACCGCCGCTGGGGTGTTCACCGAGGAGGAATGGGTACTGGATGGACCGGCCGCGGCCGCCCTGGTGCTGGGCGAGCCCTTCCGCCTGCTGGCAGCGGATGGCTTGGCCCCCACCCTGACCCTGGCTGCAACCGATGCCCTCGACTGGCACTGGCTCGCCGGCGGCGGCCCGCGCTATGGGGTCGTGGCGGGCGAGCAGGGCCACCAGGTCTGGCAAGCCGCCCGGCTGCAGGCATCGGGTCGCTGCGAACTGCGCTTCAGCGGTGTGCAGGCGCACATCGGGGTGTCACAAGGCGTGCGGCCGCTGTCCGCCCCACAGCCGCTCACCGGTGTACACGGCGGCGAGCTGCTCACGCTGGGCCGGCAGAGCGCACTGTCCGAGCTGACACGTGCCCTGCCGCTGGGCGTACGCGCCCCGCAGCGCCTGCCCTTGCACCACCTGATGCTGGGCGTGCTCTACGGGGCACCCGAGCACGCCCTCGAGGAGGGACGCTATCACCTGCTGCCGGTACTGGCCGTCAACCCCACCCGGCGCTCGGTCACCGTAGCTGGCTCACCCCGGCGCGGCGAGCATGTCTTCTGGGCCCTGCGTGAGCCGCGGGCGGCCGAATACGAGATGCGCCGCATCATCGAGCGACTGACGGCCGAGCATCTGGACGAACCCCGCTTCGCCCTCATGTTCCCTTGTGTCGGCCGTGGCCCCGCCTTCTATGGCGGCGATGAGCGCGACATCCAGCAGTTCGTGCGGCACTGCCCCGACACACCGCTGATCGGCTGCTATGGCTACGGCGAGATCGCCCACCTCGACGGAGCCAACCACCTGTTGCAATACAGCACGGTGCTCGCCGTGTATTATGACGAACCCTTTGCCGCAGCCGCCGCATAGACATGTTCACCCCCAGCCGCGAAGAGGCGCGGCGCTTCTTCATCGAGGCCTGGCGCAAACACCGGCAGGGGCTGCCGCTGCAGCCGTTGGAGGCATTGGCCGCCGACCTCATCGCACGCCATCCCGAATACCATGCCACGCTGGAGACGCAAGCGAGCCTGCAACGCGAATGGCCGCCAGAGCTGGGCGAGAGCAATCCCTTCCTGCACTTGGGCCTGCATCTGGCGGTGGCCGAACAGCTGTCCATCGACCAGCCGCCCGGTCTGCGTCCGCTGTATCAGGAATTGATGCGGCAGCTGCAGGATCAGCACAGGGTAGAGCATGCGATCATGGATTGTCTGGCCGAGCATCTGTGGCAAACACAGCACTACGGCCAGCCGTTCGACGGGCCCGCTTACTTGCAATGTATCAAAGCGAGGTGCACTAGGGTATGTTGATCCCTGCCGTGAACTCTGTCTGGTACGGACGGCGGAGACGGGGAACGATATGGGCCACCGCCTGAGCAGGATCGTCACCCGCACCGGCGACGACGGCAGTACGGGGCTGGCCGACGGTCGCCGCTTGCCCAAACACCACGTGCGCATCACCGCCCTGGGCGAGGTCGATGAGCTAAACGGCTTCCTAGGCCTGCTGCTCAGCGAACCGATGGATGCGGCGCTGCGCGCTTTGCTGACCGAGATCCAGAACGACCTGTTCGACCTGGGGGCCGAGCTCGCCCTGCCGCAGCGACCGCAGGTCGACGAGGCGCACGTCGCCCGTCTGGATGAGGCCATCGCGGCCTACAACGCGGCGCTGCCGCCGCTAAAGGAATTCGTCCTGCCCGGCGGCAGCCGCGCCGCCGCCCTGGCCCACGTCTGCCGCAGCGTGTGCCGGCGCGCCGAACGCAGCCTCACGCGGCTGCAGGCCGAAGAGCCGGTCTCACCCCAGCTGCTGCGCTATCTGAATCGCCTGTCCGACCTGCTGTTCGTGCTCGCCCGCAGCCTCAACCGCGCCGCCGGCCAGCCCGAGCCCTGCTGGCGCGGACCTTCCAAGACGTGAAGGCGCACCCTCAGGGGACAGAAGGGCGTTGCGCCTCGGCCGCCGACAGGCGTTCACGCAGGATGCGCAACTGCCGATCCAGTTGCACTACCGCCGGGTGTGCCGGTGTGTAGCGCAGCAGCAACGCCTGCCTGCGCTCTTCGAGTGCGGCGATCTGCGCCCTGATCTGTACAGGGTCGCGCTGTGGGTCCTCATCGACGGGGTATTTCTGCGCCATGGCCTGCAGCCGCTCCTCCAGGCGCTGCGGGGGTTCTGCTGCGGGTCTGTGCTGTGGCGCCGGGAGAGTGCCGGTACAGCCGACCACGACCGAGACGATCGCTGTGAACAGCGCACCGGCGGCTGCGCGCGCCTTGTCCGCACCCGCGATCAAACGCGTGCGTACGGCGCGGCCGCGGTTCATGGTTGCGAGGATGGCCCCCGCCGGCCCACGTCCAGCCCAGGGGCCAGCTTATGCTCGACGGCGAACACCGCCGCCTCCACGCGCGAGGAGAGGTTGAGCTTGGCCAGGATGTGGCGCACGTGCAGCTTCACCGTGTCATAGCTAATGTCGAGCGCGCGGGCGATGGCCTTGTTGCTCTCGCCGCGGGCCAGGTGGGCGAGGATCTCGCGCTCGCGCTGGGTGAGCGTATCGAGCAGCGAATGGGCACTGTGCTTGGCGTCGAGCAGATTGACCAGCTTGGCGGTCATGGCCGGTGCGACCGCGGTCTCGCCGCGCACCGCCCGCTGGATGGCGTCGATCACCTCGTCCGGCTCCATGCTCTTGAGCAGATAGCCGTTGGCCCCCGCGCGCAGCGCGCGTGCCAAGTCCTCCTCGGCCTCGCTCACCGTGAGGATGAGGATAGGCCGCGTGAAACCGTCCGCCTTGAGCTGTTGCATGAGGCCGATGCCGTCGATGCCGGGCAGGTTGAGGTCCAGCAGCACCGCGTCGGGTTGATGCTCGCGCAGCAGCTGCGGCACCTCCTGCGGGTTGCCGGTCATGGCCGCCACATGGATCGCGCCGCCGCGCTCCAGCAGTTCGGCCAGCCCCTTGCGGAACAGGGTGTGGTCGTCCACCAGGACGATGCGCGGCACGCTCATGCCGTGACCTGCTCCTGCACCTTCAGCCGGGCCGGGAAGCTCAGCCGCACCAGGGTGCCGCCCGCGGGCCGGCTCTCGATGGTCAGCCGGCCGCCCAGCTTGGCCGCGCGCTCGCGCATGATGGTCAGCCCGAAGCTCTTGCCGACGCTGGTGGCTGCCCCCGACGGCAGCCCCACCCCGTCGTCGGCCACGTTGACGATGTACTGGCCCTCGTGCAGGTCCAGGGTGACCACCACGTGGCGCGCGCGGGCGTGCTTGGCGATGTTGTAGAGGGCCTCCTGGATGATGTGGAAGACCTGGATCTCCTCCTCGGGGGTGAGCACCACGTCCTGGGCGACGTTGAGGAAATCCACGTCGGCATTGGCCTTCTTGCGGAACGAGGCGACCAGGTCCTGCAGCGCCGGCACCAAGCCCCGTGGGTCTATGCGATCGCGGAACTGGCTGATGAGGTTGCGCAGTTCCGAATAGGCCATGTCCACCGCCTCCTCCACGTCCGACAGATAGCGGTTGGCACTCGCCTGGTCGCCCTCGGCCAAGGCCTCGCCCAGCACGGTGAGCCGCATCTTGGCGTAGGCCAGGGTCTGGGCGAGCGAGTCGTGGATCTGGTTGGCCAGCAGGGTACGCTCGTTCATCAACGAGATGCGCATGTTCTCGCGCGTGAGCCTGGAGTTCTCCAGGGCCATGCCCATGTGGTCGCTGATGGAGTTGAACAGGAAACGGATGTCGTCGGGCAGCACGCTGTCGGTGTCCATGAACAGGTTGTACACCCCCAGCACTCGCCCCTTATGCCGCAGCGGGATGGCGTACACCGTCTTGCAGCCCTGGGCGAGATAGCTGTGGCGCACCTGTTTCTGGCAAACGTTGAGCACGTGGTCCAGCTCGGTGCCCTGGTTGAGCGTGGCGCGCCCGCAGATGCCGCACTCCAGCGGCACGAAGCGTTCCTTCTCCTGTAACTGCGCCGACAGGCCGATGGCCCCCACCAGACGCAGGTGCCCCCCATCGGCGGTGAGCATGCGCACCGCCCCGGCCTTCGCCCCCGACAGACGCACCATGATCTCCAGGAAACGCATGAGCATCTGCTCGATGTCGTCGCTGGCCGACAGGCCGCTGGCGATCTCGACCAGCAGCTTGACAGGAGGAATGGATTCACCTGCGCCCATATGCGCATCCTCGCCCGCCGGCGGTCGCATCAGGCTGCTCAGGGGTATGGCTTGTTCGTACACGGCCATCGCTCTCCAACATCACCGCCATACCGCCCGCGCGGGCGCGCATGGCAGCGCCACCGGCCTATGGTAAGCAAGGCCGAGGCGACAGGCAAACCCGCACGGGTGGATCGATGCGTTGGACCCGCCGGGCGCTCAAAAATTCTGCACCAGACGTGCGCGCGCCAACGGCGGGTTGCGTTCGAAATAACGGCGTATGCCGTTGGCGATGGCGGCGGCCATACGGTCCTGGTAGTCCTCGTCGGTGAGCCTGGCCTCCTCCTGCGGGTTGGAGATGAAGGCCGTCTCCACCAGGATGGAGGGGATGTCCGGGGCCTTCAGCACGGCAAAACCGGCCTGCTCCACGTAGGGTTTGTGCAGGGTGTTGACCCCCCCCAGCTCCTCCAGCACCACCCGTCCCAGCTTGAGGCTGTCGGCGATGGTGGCGGTCTGGGCGAGATCGATCAGGGTCTGTTTGAGGTAGGTGTCCTTGACGTCGATGTTGACCCCGCCGATCAGGTCCGCCTCGTTCTCACGCTTGGCCAACCAACGCGCCGCGGCTGACGTGGCCCCGTGCTCCGACAGCGCGAAGACGGAGGAGCCGCGCGCCGTGGGCTTGAGGAAGGCGTCGGCGTGGATGGACACGAACAGGTCGGCCTGCAGTCGCCTGGCCTTGTTCACCCGCTCGTGCAGGGGGATGAAATAGTCGCCGTCGCGGATCAGGACGGCGCGCATGTTCTCCATGCGCTCGATGTGCGCCTTCAGCCGGCGGGCGATGGCTAGGGTGACGTCCTTCTCGCGTGTGCCGCGCGCGCCGATCGCACCGGGGTCCTCGCCGCCGTGTCCGGCATCGATGGCCACGGTGATGAGCCGCAGCATCTGCCCCTCGTGCGGCTTGCGCGGTTTGTGGCCTTCGGCATGGGCGATGGCCGCCTCCACCTCACGCTCCAGCCCCTCTGCCGGGCTCGGGTAGAGGTCGATCACCAGACGGTGGGCGTAGGCGCCCATGGGCTTGAGGCTGAACACTTGCGGCCGCACCTCGCGCTTGAGATCGACCACCAGGCGCGTCACCCCCGGCCGGTTGCGGGCCACCCGCACGCCGGCGACGTAACGGTCTTCGGCGCTGACCAGGGCGGCCAGTCCGTTCAAGGCCTCGGGTTCCACACCCTCCAGGTCGAGAACGAAGCGATCGGGGTTTTTTAATTGGAAATGCTTGTAGCTTGGCGCCTCGTTCAACTCCAGGGTGATACGGGTGTAGTCGGGCGAGGGCCACACCCGCGCAGCCTTCAGCTCCAAGGCCTGCGCCCGGCCCGTAAGCGCCAGCAACAGGCCGAGCAGCAGCCACCACCACCTCATGTCGCCAAACCCCGCACGCATGCCCTACCCGCCTCCGTTCTGCCCTGCAACAGCGCCTGCCGCCCGTCGGCGGCGAACTCCAGACGGATCTCCACATCCGCCGCGGGCAGCCGCCCGGCCGCCCGTTCCGGCCACTCGATCAGACAAAGGCTGCGCGCATTGAAATACTCGCGCAAGCCCGCCTCTTCCCATTCTAACGGATCACTGAGACGATACAAATCAAAATGATACAAAGTAAAGCTCGAAAACGGATAAACCTCCACCAGGGCGAAGGTGGGGCTCTTTACCCGCCCCGTGTAGCCCAGGGCGCGCAACAGACCGCGCACCAGCGTGGTCTTGCCCGCCCCCAGCGCACCCGTCAGCCAGACCGTCATCCCCGGCGCGAGCCGGCGCGCCAATGCTGCACCCAGGGCCAGGGTGGCCGCCTCGTCGGGCAGATGCCGCCGCAGGCTCGGCGGGCTATCATGGCCATCATGCGTCATCTCACGTCTGCGGCCGAGGGCGAGCGTCTGAAGGCGCGCATCCGCTCATGGGCACGGCAGCTGGGCTTCACGGCGACGGCGTTTGCCCCCGTGACGCTGCCCGAGGTGGCGGTGGCACGACTCATGGCGTGGTTGGCGGCCGGTTGTCATGGTGAGATGGATTATATGGCCCGCAGCGCCGCACAGCGCGCGCAGCCGCGGTCGCTCATCCCCGAGGCGCTGTGCATCATCACCGTGCGCATGGACTACTGGCCTCGGGCGGCCGACGCGCAGGCGGTGCTGGCCGACCCTACGCGCGCCTACGTCGCCCGCTATGCCCTCGGGCGCGACTACCACAAGCTCATGCGCAGTCGGCTCAAGCAGCTCGCGCTCACCATCGAGGCGCACGTCGGCCCCTTCCGCTGGCGCCCTTTCAGCGACAGCGCGCCGCTGATGGAGGTGGAACTGGCGCGCCTGGCCGGCCTGGGCTGGCGCGGCAAGCACACCCTGCTGCTCACGCGTGAGGGCTCCTGGTTCTTCCTGGGCGAGCTGCTGACCGACCTGCCGCTGCCGCCCGACGCCCCCACCGGCGCGCATTGCGGCACCTGCACCGCCTGCATGGCGGCCTGCCCCACTGGGGCCATCACCGCCCCCTACCAGCTGGACGCCCGCCGCTGCATCGCCTACCTCACCATCGAGCACAAAGGCCCCATACCCCTCGAGCTACGCCCCCTGATCGGCAACCGCATCTACGGCTGCGACGACTGCCAGCTATTCTGCCCTTGGAACCGGCATACGCGTGTCAGCCCAGAGGCCGACTTCCAGCCTCGCCATGGGCTGGATGCCGCTCAGCTCATAGAACTGTTCGCCTGGGATGAGGCCACCTTTCTCGACCGCTTCGCCGGCAGCGCCATCCGCCGCATCGGCCACACGCGCTGGCTGCGCAACATCGCCGTCGCTCTGGGCAACGCCCCGCCCTCGCCCACGGTGGTGGCGGCTCTGCGCGCCCGCCTGGACCACCCCTCGGCGCTGGTGCGCGAGCATGTACAATGGGCCCTGGAACGACAGCTCGCCCAGACCGATGACCCCTCAGCTCGACCCTCGTAGCCCGATCGGCGTGTTCGACTCGGGCATCGGCGGTCTGACCGTGGTACGCGCGCTCATGGAGCGTCTGCCGTTCGAGTCCATCCTCTATTTCGGCGACACCGCGCGGGTGCCCTACGGGGTCAAGTCGGTCGAGACCATCGCCCATTACACCACGCAGATCACTGAATTCCTGCTCGAGCGGCGGGTGAAGCTGCTCATCATCGCCTGCAACACCATGGCGGCGGTGGCCGCCGACGTGGTGCGCAGCCTCTCGCCCACCCCCGTGCTGGACGTGATCGAGGCCGGCGCCGCGGCGGCGGTGGCGGCCAGCCGCAGCCGGCGCATCGGCGTCATCGGCACCCCCACCACCATCAACAGCAATGCCTACGGGCGCGCCATCCACGCCCTGGCACCGGATGCGCGCCTGACCTCGCAGGCCTGCGCCCTGTTCGTGCCTCTGGTGGAGGAGGGTTGGCTCGATCACCCGGTCACGCGCCTGACCGCGCAGGAATACTTGCGGCCCGTCCTGGCCGAACGCATCGACACCCTGGTGCTGGGTTGCACCCATTACCCTTTGCTCAAGCCGCTGCTGCAGGAGGTGGCGGGGGCACAGGTGACCCTGGTCGATTCCGCCGAGGCCATGGCCGAGCGCACGGCCGGGTTGCTGAGCGAGCTCGACCTGCACAACCCCACGCGCGAACCTCCGGAATACCGCTACTTCGTCACCGACGTGCCGCTGCGCTTCCAGACCATAGGCGAGCGTTTCCTGGGCCGCACCCTGCACAACGTCAACGTGGTCAAGCTGCCCTGATCCCATGGCACCGCCGCAGGCGCTGGATGTCCCGGCTTGACCATAATCAAGACATCCTTGTCCTCGATGAGCCAACCCTGTTATATTTTTACCACTTGGTCTTTTTGTCCCCTGGAGAACGCGATGAAGAAACTGCTCCCGCTCGCCCTGGTAAGCGCCTGCCTGCTCGCCGCCCCCGCCCTGGCCGAGGACGTGCTGGCCAAACACAAGTGCAACACCTGCCACGACGTGGCCAAGAAGAAGATGGGCCCGACCTGGAAGGAGATTGCGGCGCGTGCCACCCCTGCCGACATCAAGCTGGCGCTAGAAAAAGGCGTCAAGGGCAAGTACGGCAAGGCTGCCATGCCGCCGCAGCCCAAGGCGGTGGCCGATACCGACGCCATCGTCAAGGCCATCCAGGCCCTGAAGTGAGCGTCGTGACAAGGCCGTAGCCCGGATATGTAGCGTCGCTCCCTCCGGGTCCGACGCCGCGCGCCAAGCCTCCGCATGGCGCCCCTGCGGGGATGCATCCGGGCTAGGCGCTGGGGCTCAGCCTCGGCGCTCGTAGACGACAAAGGCATAGGCCGGGCCAGCGTCGCCGAGATGGCGTTCACGGCTCAGCTCCGTCCACGCGCTGCGATCGAAGCAGGGGAAATGGGCGTCGCCGTCGTAGTCGGCCTCGATCTCGGTCAGATACAGCCGGTCCGCCAGCGGTAAGGCCTGGGCATAGAGCTGCGCCCCGCCGACGACGAACACCTCCGGGTCGTCGCCGCACAAGGCCAACGCCTCCTGCAGGCTGCCCGCGGTGAGACAGCCTAAGGCGCGATAGGTCGGATCGCGGCTGAGGATGACGGTGGTCCGGCCCGGCAGCGGTCGGCCGATGGACTCGAAGGTCCGGCGCCCCATGATGAGGTGATGCCCCAGGGTCAGGCGTTTGAAATGCCGTAAGTCCTCAGGCAGGTGCCAGGGCAGGCGGTTGTCCACCCCGATCACCCCGTTGCGCGCCACCGCGGCGACGATGGCCAGCCGCCTGCCCTCCCCTCTCACCCCTGCCTCCTCACGCCTCACTCCTCCCCTCTCACACCGCCACCGGCGCCTTGATCGGCGGGTGTGGGTCATAGCCCTCGAGGGTGAAGTCCTCGTAGCGGAAGGCGAACAGGTCGCGCACCGCGGGGTTGAGCCGCATGGTCGGCAGCGGCCGCGGTGCACGAGTCAGCTGCAGGCGCACCTGGTCGAGGTGGTTGAGGTAGATGTGGGCGTCGCCCAGGGTGTGGATGAACTCACCCGGCGCAAGCCCGGTCACCTGGGCCACCATCATAGTCAGCAGGGCATAGGAGGCGATGTTGAAGGGCACGCCCAAAAAGAGGTCGGCGCTGCGCTGGTAGAGCTGGCAGGACAGCCGCCCCTCGGCCACGTAGAACTGGAACAGCACGTGGCAGGGCGGCAGCCGCATCTTGTCGAGCTCCCCCACATTCCAGGCCGACACCAGCAGCCGGCGCGAGTCGGGGTTGCGGCGGATGTCCTCCACCACCCGGGCGAGCTGGTCGATGTGGCGGCCGTCGGCGGTGGGCCAGGAGCGCCACTGATAGCCATAGATGGGGCCGAGATCGCCAGTCTCGTCTGCCCATTCGTCCCAGATCGTCACACCGTGCTCGTGCAGATAGGCGATGTTGGTGTCGCCGCGCAGGAACCACAGCAGCTCGTGGATGACGGACTTGACGTGCACCTTCTTCGTGGTCACCAGCGGGAAACCCTGGGCGAGGTCGAAGCGCATCTGGTAGCCAAATATCGAGAGCGTGCCGGTGCCGGTCCGGTCGTCCTTGCGCACACCCTTGTCCAGCACATGGCGCAACAGCTCCAAGTATTGCCGCATGGCCTTCAACCCTCTTTGTAGAGCTGGCGGTAGACCAGGTTCATGACCACCAGCCGTTGGGCCGTACTCAGCCCTGTGAACTGCAGGCCGCTGACGACCGCCGGCTGCCCTTTGGCGTCGATCTCATGCGCGATCGAGCGCACGATCGCAGGTGTGGTGACGATCTCCTCGATCTCGTCGAGCACCACCTTGAAGCTCAGGAATATCGTCCCCCCCTGTTCGGCCAAGACCTGGGGGGAGTAAACCCTGGCCCCGCCCACCGAGAGGTCGACGATGCGTCCCGAGGCCTTGAGCCGGCCGCCTTTCCTATCATACACCGCGACGATGATGTCGACGTTTGCCCGCAAGGCCCGGCGCACACGCATGGTATGCACCTCGGCCGGGTATTTCAGGTGCAGGTAAGGATAGGGGCGCATGTGCGAGGCCAGCACCTGGGCCTTGAAACCACAGACATCCAGACCGGCGAAGGCACGCACTAGGAAGAGTTGACCCTCGCGTATGAACAAGACCTTGTCTTCGACCACCGGGGTGGTGACCATCAGGCTGCGGCCCTTGAGCATGCCGAGATAGTGCACGTTGTAGCGTTCCGACGCGCCTTCCTGCAGGGGTTTGAGTTGCACCAGGTCGCCCGGCGTGAGGCGGATGCGTTCGAACGGGACGACCGCGCCGCCTTCCATCTCGGGGTGCATGCCCTCCCCTCGGGGAGCAGCCGGCGAGGGTGATAGGGCCTCGCGGTATGGCCCCTTCTCCATCAAGTTTTGCAATTCGGTTTCGCTGCCGATCACCACACCCTTGTGTACCAGCAAAACGTGATTCGCGTCATACACCGACCAGGGCAGCGGCTCGCCGATGACGATCTCGGCCCGTTGCACGGGGATGAGGTCTTCACTCATGGCAATCGCCGTCTGCGGTCATCAACGCGCCTTCGAGCAAGGCCCTGGCAAGGGTTGCGAGATCGGCATTGTAGGCATCGGCAAAGGCGATATGGAAATCCTCCCCTGCCTGCAAGGCCAACAGCCAACGCCTGAACGCATCCGGGTCGTGCGCCCGCAGCAACGCCACTGCGCGCCAAGACTGACGGTAAAAAAGCGGCAGGCTCAAACCGTATGCCTCGGCCCTATGACGCCGCCCTGGCACGTCGCGGCGGCTGAAATCGACCCGCAGCCCCTTGCGCCAGGCAGCGCAGGTCGCGCCGTCGGAGACGGTGTCCGCCCCGCCGCCCTCCGCCGCCAGAGTGGCGAGGCCCTCATGGAACCATACCGGCACCCAAGGGGTGTAGTGTCCCAGCCACTGTCCCAGATGCACATGCGACAACTCGTGCACGAGGATGCCGGGCAGCCGCGTCGCCTCCGGCCCGAACAGGCGGGGCGAGAGGATGAGCCGGTTGTCCGCCACCACGGCGGCCGTCACCCCGGGCGTCTTCACCAGGCGCGTAAAACAGGCGTCGGTGGCGCAGACGTAGATGCGGGGTGGGCTGCGGAAGGGCAGGCCGTGCACGGCCTCGACCCGGGCGATGGCACCCTGCAGCAGGGGCTGCACCCGAGCTGCCGCGGCCTCGGCGCCGGCCTCGTGCCAGATGCGCGGGTCGGCGGCCAGGGCGATGAAGCCGGCAGCGCGCAGCTCCTCGTGACGCAACCCCGGCGCGGCGCAGCCGGACAACAGCATGGCCACGGCGATGGCGCACACGCGGTCAATGCAGGTCGCGCCGTGCCAATTCATCCAGGATGTCGAGCACCAGGGTGCGTGCGAGCGGCCCCATGCCGAGGGTGAGGCGGTCCGCGTCGCGCTCGCCGTTCACCAGCCGCCGCAGGATCGCCGCCAGCCGCGCCATGTCGCCGCCGGCGCGTAGCATCTGCTCGCCCATGTCGGCCAGCACCGCGAGGGCCTGGGCCTCGCCGCGTGCGGCCGCCGCGATCAGTGCCGCCAGACCGGGCGCGGCAGCGGTCGCATCGCCCGCGGTCTGCACGGGCGGCAGGTGAGCGGGGTCGGCCAGGCCCGCTAGGATGGCCTCGACGATGACGCGGTCCTCAGCGTCCAACCCCAGCAGGACCGCGCGGTCGCGCCGTCCGGCGGCGATGGCGCGCACGGCCTCGGCCAGCCGCGTCCAGCCCTGATCCGCCGCCGCCTCCAGCATGGCCGCGAGCTGGGGACGCCGGGCCGGGTCGTGCAGGGCGCCTACCACGGCGTGGATGAAGGCGGCATGCGCGCGCAGGATCTGCTGCGCCGCCGGCGGCAGCTCAGCCATCCGGCGCCTCCAGGGGCCGCCAGACGCCGCCGACCAGCGCCTCGAGCGGGCGGTACTGGCGCTTGTAGGCCATCTTGCGGCTGTCGGCGATCCAGTAGCCCAGATACACGTAGGGCAAGCCCATGCGGGCGGCGAGCCCCACCAGGGTGAGCACGTTGTACACGCCCAGGCTGCGCCGGGCGAGCTGCGGATCGAAGAAGGCATACACGGCGGACAGACCGTCTTCGAGCCGATCGACCAGGCTCACCATGACCACGCGGTCGTCGAGGGCGTATTCGATCAGGGCGCTGTCCACGTGGCTGGTGAGCAGGAAGCTGCGATAGTGCTCGCGGTCGTCCTGATCCATGCCCCCGCCGGCGTGGCGCGCCTGCTGGTAACGCCGATAGAGCCGGTAATGCGCCTCGTCGTAGGCCAGGGCCTTGAGCCGCACGGCCAGGTCCTGATTGCGGGCGCGGCAGCGGCGCTGGCTGCGGTTGGGGGTGAAGCGCGCCACTGGGATGCGCACCGGCACGCAGGCTTGGCAGTGGTCGCAGCGCGGGCGATAGACGAAATGGCCGCTGCGGCGGAAGCCCAGGCGCACCAGCTCGGAGTACAGCCTGGCGTCGATCGCCTGGGCCGGCACGGCCACCTGCGAGCGGGCGATGCGGCCGGCCACATAGCTGCAGGGATAGGCAGCGGTGAGGTAGAACTGTAGCCGCTGCAGGGGCAATTCGGTCAATGCGGTCATGGCGTGTCGGACGAGTCGGTCTCCAGGACAAGGCCCTGCGCCCGGCCTGCGACGGCCGTGGCCGGGGGATGCGCATGCCCGTCGGGCCCACCCACCGCGCAGGTCCAGGGTGGCGCACGGCCCGGCTGTGCCGTCAGCTGCGCGAGCAGCCGCACGAATTGCGCGCGCGGGATCTCGCGCGCCCCCAGCGAGGCCAGATGGGCCGTGCTCATCTGGCAGTCGATCAGACCGTAGCCCCAGGCCCGAAGTTGCGCCACCAGATGGGCGAGCGCGATCTTGGAGGCATCGCTGACCCGCGCGAACATCGACTCGCCGTAGAACACCCGGCCGATGGCCACGCCGTAGAGCCCGCCGACGAGTTCCCCGTCGATCCAGGTCTCGAACGAGTGCGCGTGACCCAGCTCGTGCAACCGCGTATAGGCGGCGATCATCGCTGGGGTGATCCAGGTGCCGCGCTGCCCCGGCCGCGGGGCGGCGCAGGCCTGCATGACCGCGGTGAAGGCGCTGTCCACCCGCAGCTCGTAATCCCGTCGCCGCAGCCGCCGGCGCAGCGAACGGCTGAGGCGGAACTCCGACGGGAACAGCACCATGCGCGGGTCAGGCGACCACCACAGGATGGGCTCGCCTGGGTTGAACCAAGGGAAGATGCCCAACCGATAGGCGGTGAGCAGGCGCGCGGGGCTGAGATCGGCCCCCGCCGCGAGCAGGCCGTTGGGCTCGGCAAGCGCCTGCTCCACCGGCGGGAAGGGGTCGGTCGGGCGCAGCCAGGGGATCATGCCGGCAATCATAAACGCAATTTCGCCGTAGAATCGCGGCTCCATGTCCGCACCGCCCACCCCCGACCCCCAGCGCTGTTTTCATTGCGGCGAGCCCGTGCCCCGCGGGGCCGACTACCCCATCCGCTTCGACGGCCATGTCCACCCCGCCTGCTGCCGCGGCTGCCAGGCGGTGGCGCAGACCATCATCGACTCGGGCAACGCCGACTACTACCGGCTGCGCACCGAGCTGCCCAAGACCCCGGAGGCGGCGCTGGAGGAGCTGAACAAGCTGCAGCTTTATGACCTGCCCGAGGTGCAGGCGAGCTTCGTGCGTAACGAGGGGGAGATCCGCGAGGCCAGCCTGATCCTGGAGGGCATCGTCTGTGCCGCCTGCATCTGGCTCAACGAGCGGCACCTGCAGCAGCTGCCCGGGGTGATCGCCGCCGACATCAACTTCTCCACCCACCGCGCGCGGGTGCGCTGGGACGACACGCGCATCAAGCTGTCCGACATCCTGCGTGCGGTGCAGGCGATCGGCTACCGCGCCTATCCCTTCGACGCCAGCCGCCAGGAGGACCTCTTCCGCCGCGAGCGCAACGCCGCCATCCGCCGCCTGGCCATCGCCGGCCTGGGCATGATGCAGGTGATGATGTACGCCGTGCCGGTGTACCTGGCCGAGGCCGGCACCATGACGCACGACATCGAGATGCTCATGCGCTGGGCGAGCCTCATCCTCACCACGCCGGTGGTGTTCTATTCCTCCGCCCCCTTCTTCCTGGGGGCCTGGCGCGACCTTCAGCTCGGCCGGGTGGGCATGGACGTGCCGGTGGCCCTGGGGGTGGGGCTCGCCTACGCGGCCAGCGTGTGGGCCACCTGGACCCAGCAGGGCGAGGTCTATTTCGACTCGGTGACCATGTTCGTCTTCTTCCTGCTCACCGGCCGCTTTCTGGAGATGAACGCCCGTCGTCGCTCGGCCGAGGCGGCCGAGAGCCTGGTCAAGCTGATCCCGGCCGCCGCCGTGCGCCTGCCGGGCTACCCGCAGGAGCGCAGCGAGGAGGCCATCGGCGCGGTGAAACTCAGCCCCGGCGACTACGTGCTGGTGGCCCCGGGCGAGGCCTTCCCGGCCGACGGGGTGGTGGTGGAGGGCACGTCCAGCGTGGACGAGTCGCTGCTCACCGGCGAATCGCGCCCGGTGGAAAAGGGCCCGGGCGACACGGTGGTGGGCGGCAGCCTGAACCTGGCGAGCCCCCTGGTGGTGCGGGTGGAGCGCATCGGCGCCGACACCGTGCTGTCTGGCATCGTGCGCCTGCTCGACCGGGCGCTGGCGGAAAAGCCGCGCCTGGCGGAACTGGCCGACCGCGTGGCGGCCTGGTTTGTGCTGGGGCTGCTCGTTGCCGCCGCCGCCACCGCGGCGGTGTGGTATGAGATCGACCCGGACCGGGCCTTCTGGATCACGGTCTCGGTGCTGGTAGTGTCCTGCCCCTGCGCGCTGTCGCTCGCCACGCCCGCGGCGCTTACCGCCGCCCTGGGGCGGCTGACCCGCATGGGCCTGCTGGCCACCCGCGGTCATGCCCTAGAGACGCTCGCCCGCGCCACTGACGTGGTGTTCGACAAGACCGGCACGCTCACCACTGGCGCCTTCAAACTCGTCGAGACCCTTGTCCTGCGCGGCGACCAAGACCAGGCCCTGGCCCTGGCGGCGGCGCTGGAGCAGGGCTCCACCCACCCGGTGGCGCTCGCCCTGCGCACGGCCGCTCCCAGCGCCTTACAGGCGACCGACCTGCAATACGTCCCCGGCCAAGGCGTCGTGGGTACGGTCAACGGCCGCCGCTACCGTCTGGGTGCGCCGCCGTTCGTCGCCGCGGGCGAGCGCCCGCCGCTGTCCGCAGGGCTCACCCCCGTGGGCCTGGCCGACGAGGTGGGGGTGATCGCCTGGTTCGGCCTGGGCGACGAGCTGCGGCCGCAGGTGCAGACCCTCATCACGCGGCTGCGCGCCCTGGGCCTGCGCCTGCACCTCTACTCCGGCGACCGGCCGGAGAACGTCGCCGCCCTGGCGCAGGCGCTGGGCATCGACGACGCCCGCGGCGGCATGCTGCCGCAGGACAAGCTCGCCGCCGTCAAGGCCCTGCAACAGCAGGGATGCATCGTGGTGATGACCGGCGACGGCATCAACGACGCGCCGGTGTTGGCCCAGGCCCAGGTGTCGGTGGCCATCGACCAGGGGGCCGAGGCCGCCCAGGCCGCCGCCGACATGGTGCTGATGTCGAGCGAGCTGCTGCGCCTGGCCGACGGCATCGAGCTGGCACGGCGCACACAGGTGATCATCCGGCAAAACCTCAGCTGGTCCGTGCTCTACAACGTGCTCGCCCTGCCGGCGGCGGCCCTCGGCCACGTCACGCCCTGGCTGGCCGGCATCGGCATGTCCATGTCCTCGCTGCTCGTGGTGCTGAACGCCCTGCGGCTGGCGCGCAGCAGCTGAGGCCTGTCACTTGCATCCCCATGGCAGTTGTTCAATATATAAAAAATGGACATCCTGTATCTGCTCATCCCCCTAAGCCTGGTCTTCGTGGCCATCATCGCCGGGGTCTTCCTGTGGGCGGTGAAGAGCGGCCAGTTCGAGGACATGGAGGGGCCAGCGCACCGTATCCTGATGGACGACGACGCGCCCAAGGGGCACCCGCCCGATGAGACGAATGGACCAAGACCATGAGAGGCGTTGACAGCCCACAGAGCACTATTTAGGATTCGAAGGTCGATTTTTTTCGACCTGCGTATCCACCCGCAGCACCACCCCTGCAGTCAGTAATGTCAAGCGCGAAGGAGACCCGTATGGAAGCGACTACGTACAACTACAAGGTCGTCCGACAATTCGCCATCATGACCGTGGTCTGGGGCATTGTCGGCATGCTGGTGGGCGTGATCATCGCCGCCCAGCTGATCTGGCCGGACATCACCTATGGCATCGAGTGGCTGTCCTATGGCCGGCTGCGTCCGCTGCACACCAACGCCGTGATCTTCGCCTTCGGCGGCTGTGCCCTGTTCGCCACCTCGTTGTACGTGGTGCAGCGCACCTGTCAGGCGCGGCTGATCTCCGACGGGCTGGCCTCTTTCGTGTTTTGGGGCTGGCAGCTCATCATCGTGCTCGCCGCCGTCACGCTGGTGCTGGGCATCACCAGCGGCAAGGAGTATGCCGAGCTCGAGTGGCCCATCGACATCTTGATCGCCGTGGTCTGGGTGGCCTACGCGGTGCTCTTCTTCGGCACCATCGTCAAGCGCAAGACCAAGTACATCTATGTCGCCAACTGGTTCTACGGCGCCTTCATCATCACCGTGGCCTTGCTGCACATCGTCAACAGCATGGCCTTCCCGGTGAGCTGGCTCAAGTCCTACTCCATGTATGCCGGGGTGCAGGACGCCATGGTGCAGTGGTGGTATGGCCACAACGCGGTGGGCTTCTTCCTCACCACCGCCTTCCTGGGCATGATGTATTACTTCGTGCCCAAGCAGGCCGGCCGTCCCATCTACTCCTACCGGCTGTCCATCGTGCACTTCTGGGCCCTGAACTTCATCTACATGTGGGCCGGCCCGCACCACCTGCTGTATACGGCCCTGCCCGACTGGACCCAGTCGCTCGGCATGCTGTTCTCGCTGATGCTCATCGCACCGTCTTGGGGCGGCATGATCAACGGCATCATGACCCTGTCGGGGGCCTGGCACAAGCTGCGCACCGATCCCATCCTCAAGTTCTTGATCACCGCCCTGTCCTTCTACGGCATGTCCACCTTCGAAGGGCCCATGATGTCGGTGAAGACGGTCAACGCCCTGTCGCATTACACCGAATGGACCATCGGCCACGTGCACTCGGGTGCCTTGGGCTGGGTGGCGATGATCTCCATCGGCTCGCTCTACTACCTGATCCCGCGGCTGTTCGGGCGTGAGGAGATGTGGAGCGTGCGCCTGATCAACGTGCACTTCTGGTGGTCCACCATCGGTGTGGTGCTCTACATCGCCTCGATGTGGATCGCCGGCGTGGCCCAGGGCCTCATGTGGCGCGCGACCAACGAGGACGGCACGCTCACCTACAGCTTCGCACAGTCGGTCAACGCCATGTATCCCTTCTACACCATCCGCCTGATCGGCGGGGCCATGTTCTTCGCCGGCATGCTGCTGATGGCCTACAACGTGTGGAAGACCGTCGCCGCAGGCCGCGTGGTGAACGACGCGCGCATCCCCGAAACCGTGCACGCCTGAGGTCAGGAGGGACAGACCATGTTGACGCACAAGAGCCTGGAGAAGAACATCGGCTGGCTGATGGTGCTCTCCTTCATCGTGGTGAGCGTCGGCGGCCTGGTGCAGATCGTGCCCCTGTTCTTCCAGAAGTCCACCACGCAACCGGTGCCGGGGCTCAAGCCCTATAACGCGCTGGAGCTGGCCGGACGCGACATCTATATCCGCGAGGGCTGCTACACCTGCCATTCGCAGATGGTGCGGCCCTTCCGCGCCGAGACCGAGCGCTACGGCCACTTCTCCGTGGCCGGCGAGTTCGTCTACGACCGGCCCTTCCAGTGGGGCTCCAAGCGCACGGGGCCCGACCTGCACCGGGTGGGCGGTCGCTACTCCGACCAGTGGCACTACGTGCACCTGATGCAGCCGCGCGATGTGGTGCCGGAGTCGAACATGCCGGCCTATCCCTGGTTGGCCGAGCGCATGGTGTCTGAGACCACCGGCCGTGACATCCAGCGCAAGATGCGTGTGCTCAAGGACTGGGCGGGCCATCCCTACACCGAGGAGGAGATCGCCGAGGCGCCCAAGATGCTGGAGGGCAAGACGGAGATGGACGCCATCATCGCCTACCTCCAGGTGCTGGGCACCGCCGGTCCCAAGCTGCAGTAAAGGACGTGCCCCATGGACGCCGGCGTGATCGGTTCCATCGTCACCGTGGTCCTGTTCGTGCTGTTCATCGGCATCGTCTGGTGGGCCTATCACCGCGGCAACCGCAAACGCTTCGAAGAGGCCGCGCAACTGCCCTTCCAGGAAGAGGACCACGAGACCCGGCGTCCCTGACCCCCATACGCGCAGACTCGCGAGGAGAACACCATGATCGAAGGTTACGCCGTACCTGACTTCGTCAGCGACTTCTGGCACTGGTGGATCGCCGCTCTCACCATCGGCGGCATCCTGTTCACGCTGTGGGTCGTCGTCAGCCAAACCACCCGCCGGCTCGCCCCGGGTGAGCAGGCCGAGGTGATGGAACACCGCTGGGATGGCGACTTGCAGGAGTACAACAACCCGCTGCCGCGCTGGTGGCTGTACCTGTTCTATTTCCTCATCGCCTTCAGCGCCGTCTACCTGGTCCTCTACCCCGGTCTGGGCAAGTTCCAGGGCGCCTGGAACTGGTCCTCGGCCAGCCAATGGCAGCAGGAGAAGGCGCGCCTGGACGCCAAGTTCGACGAGGCGATCAAGCCTTACCTGCAGGTGGATCTCAACAGCCTCGCTAGTGACGCCAAGGCCATGCAGTCGGGCAAGCGGCTGTTCCTGACCTATTGCTCGCAGTGCCACGGCTCCGACGGCAAGGGCTCGAAGGACTTCCCCAACCTGACCGACCAGGAGTGGCTGTGGGGTGGTGAGCCGGAGCGCATCAAGGCGAGCATCACCAATGGCTTTACTGCCGAGATGCCGCCACTGGGCGATGCCGTCGGTGGCGAACAGGGTGCGCGCGAGGTGGCCAACTACGTGCTCGCCATGGCCGGTAGGCCGCACGACGCCGCCCTCGCCGCCGCCGGCAAGGACAAGTACGCGGTGTGCGCCGGCTGTCACGGCGAGGATGGCAAGGGCAACGCTGACGCTGGCTTCCCCAACATCGTCGATGCGCCCAGCCGCTTCGGCAACAGCGAGGCGGCCATCGTCGAGGGCATCCTCAAGGGCCGCAAGGGCGGCATGCCCTCCCAGGCCCACCTGGGCGAGGCCAAGATCCATCTGCTCGCGGCCTACGTCCTGTCCCTGTCCAAGGGTCAGTAAGCCGCCCTCGGCCACCAGTTTCGGGGACCTATGGGCCGGCCGTATGGCCGGCCTCCATACGCGAGGGCTGACCCTCGCGTATGGACCGCGAACGCGCGCCAGCCTCCATGGTCATAGCCACGTCCTTTCCACGCTAGCCCACATGACGCAGGCCACCCCGAAACCCGCTGGCAGCGGCGAGATGGTGCAGCAGCTGTATGAAGTGCACCAGAAGATCTACCCGCGCGCCGTGCACGGCTGGTTCCAGTACTGGCGCGTGGCGCTGGTGCTCATCACCCAGCTCGTCTACTACGGTCTGCCCTGGGTGCAGTGGGAGGGGCGGCAGGCGGTGTTGTTCGACCTGGCCGCGCGCAAGTTCTATCTGTTCGACCTGGTGCTGTGGCCGCAGGACTTCATCTGGCTGGCCGCACTACTGATCATCTCTGCGCTCGCCCTGTTCCTGTTTACCGCCGTGGCCGGGCGGCTGTGGTGCGGCTACGCCTGCCCGCAGACGGTGTACACCGAGTTGTTCATGTGGATCGAGCGCGCCTTCGAGGGCGACCACATCAAGCAGAGGAAGCTCAAGGCGCTGCCGTGGAGCCAGCGCGAAAAACTGCTGCGCAGCGGCGGCAAGCACCTGGTGTGGGTGCTGCTGGCGCTGTGGACGGGTTTCACCTTCGTCGGCTATTTCACCCCCATCCACGTCCTGTGGCAGGAGCTGCTGACGCTGTCCTTCGGCCCCTGGGAGACCTTCTGGATCCTGTTCTACGGCGCCTTCACTTGGGGTTTCGCCGGCTTCCTGCGCGAGCAGGTGTGCAAATACATGTGCCCCTACGCCCGTTTCCAGAGCGTGATGTTCGACCCCGACACGCTCATCATCACCTACGACTACCGCCGCGGCGAGCCACGCGGTGGACGTAAAAAGGGGGTCGATTACAAGGCCTTGGGGTTGGGCGACTGCGTCGATTGTGGCATCTGCGTGCAGGTCTGCCCCACCGGCATCGACATCCGCAACGGCCTGCAGTACATGTGCATCGGCTGCGCCGCTTGCATCGACGCTTGCGACCAGGTGATGGAGAAGATGGGCTATCCCAAGGGCTTGATCCGCTACTCTACTCAGAACGCCATCGAGGGCAAATACCCCGACCGCGACATCTTCAGACACATGTTCCGACCGCGCACCCTGTTCTATACGGTGCTGCTGGTGGGCATCGTTGTCGCCTTCGTCTATACCCTGGTGCAGCGTATCCCCATGCGCGTGGACGTGCTGCGCGACCGCCACACCCTGTCGCGTGAATCGGCCTCCGGCGGCATCGAGAACCTCTACCGCCTGCAGATCATCAATATGGATGATGAGCCACACCGCTACGTCATCACCGCCACGGGCATCGAGGGGCTCAAGGTCACGCGCGGGGCCGAGGTGACGATCCCGGCGCTCGCCACCGAGGACCTCAGCGTGGTGCTGGAGGCCCCACGCAGTGCACTGTCCCGTCCAAGTCACCCGGTGGTCTTCCGTGTCCAGTCGGCGGACGACCCCGCCATCGTGCGCGAGGCCAAATCCAGCTTCCTCAGGTGAACGCATGCATGGCGATGTGAACGACCGCCCCTGGTGGAAAGAGCCCATGTTGTGGCTCATCGTCGGCCTGCCGGCCGCGGCCGTGGTGGCGGGCCTGATCACCTGGAAGATCGCCGCCGACGGGGCCGACTCCCTGGTGGCGGAGGACTATTACAAGCAGGGCATGGCTATCCACCAGACCCTGGAGAAGGAGACCCGCGCCGCCGCCCTGGGGCTCACCATCGAGCTGAGCCTGCACGGCAGCGAGCTGCGCGGCCAGCTGCATGGGCGGCTGGACAGCTACCCGGACCGCCTCCTGCTCAACCTGGTGCACCCCGCCCGTGCCGAGCAGGATGTGTCGCTGGTGCTCACCGCCACCGACCGCGGCGAGTACCGCGCTACGCTACCCGCGCTCGCGCCCGGGCCGCGGCGGGTCGTCCTGCAACCGGAAAACGAAGAGTGGCGACTGAGTGCCCGCGCCCAGTGGCCGCTCGATAAGCCATTGAGATTGGGGGAAGGTACGACGACAGACTCTACTACGCCTTCTGCAAACGCTCGATGAAGGAGATGCATCATGGATGTCGTCATGAAAGAACTGTTTGGCAGCGATATCGGCCTGCTCTCGCTGTTCACCATCGGCTTCATCATCGCCATGGCGATCTTCATCTTCCTGCGTGTGATGAAGAACATCCACGAAGAGGAACGCAAGGCCGGTCACTGAGTGACTCCCCCGCGCAGCGGCGGCGGGGGGGGACCGCAGGTCGCCCGCAGCAGGACATCCGGGCCTGCTGCGAGTGGGTGTGGCGCCGGCAGCCTAGCGGCCCTCAAGACGCGAGCGTGGGAGAGTTGGCGGCCAACAGGTCGGCCAATGCACGGCGGCTGGCCGCATAATCCTGCCGCAGGTGGAAGTCCTGCTGCAGGAAGGCCTCCATGCGCGGATAGAGATCGATGGCTTCGTCCAGCTGCGGGTCGTTGCCGCGGGCATAGGCACCGATGGTGATGAGGTCGCGGCTGCGCTGATAGCGTGCGTAGAGGCCCTTGAAACGGCGCACCAGGTTCATCTCATCCGGGTTGAGCAGATCGGTGATCACCCGCGACACCGAGGCCTCGACGTCGATGGCCGGGTAGTGGCCTTGGTCGGCCAGTTGGCGCGACAGCACGATGTGGCCGTCGAGGATGGCGCGGGCCGCATCGGCCACGGGGTCCTGCTGGTCGTCGCCCTCCATCAGCACGGTGTAGAAGGCGGTGATGGAGCCGCCGCTACGGCGGCCGTTGCCGGCACGCTCCACGAGTTGCGGCAGCTTGGCGAAGACCGAGGGGGGATAGCCTTTGGTGGCAGGGGGTTCGCCCACCGCCAGGGCGATCTCGCGCTGGGCCTGGGCGAAGCGCGTGAGCGAGTCCATGATCAGCAGCACGTGGTGGCCCTGATCGCGGAAATACTCAGCGATGGCGGTGGCATAGGCGGCACCGTGCAGCCGCAGCAGCGGCGGCGCATCGGCGGGGGCAGCCACCACGGCCGCGCGGGCGAGACCCTCGGCACCTAAGATGTTGTCGATGAAGTCCTTCACCTCGCGCCCACGCTCGCCGATCAGCCCCACCACCACCACGTCGGCCGCCGTGTAACGGGCCATCATGCCCAACAGCCTGGACTTGCCCACCCCGCTGCCGGCGAACAGGCCCATGCGCTGTCCGCGCCCGACGGTCAGCAGTGCGTTGATCGCGCGTACCCCGACATCCAGCACCTCGGTGATGGGCTCGCGTTCCATGGGGTTGAAAGGGCGGCTGTACAGCGGCACCCGCCGCGAGGGGGCGATCGGGCCCAGGCGGTCGAGCGGGCGGCCGGCACCGTCCACCACCCGGCCGAGCAGTTCGGGCCCCACCGCCACTTGGCGGATGCGGTCCTCGGCGCGGCGTCGGTGATGGAAGGGTGAGTTGAGCCGCGGCGGCTCGAAACGGCATTCCTGACAGGCCTCGACCAGGGCACCGGGGGCCATGCCGTAGACGTCGGTCGCCGGCATCAGGAACAAGCGCTCGCCGGCAAAACCCACCACCTCGGCGTCCACCTGCTGCCCGCCGGGCATGCTCACCTTGCAGGAGCTGCCGGTGGCCAGCCGCAACCCCACGGCCTCCATGATCAGCCCAGCCACGCGTGTCAGCCGCCCGGTCACACGGCCGGGCTGCACCTGCGTCACCGCCTCCTGGCAGTGGCGCAGGTATTCGATCAAGGCGCCGGTGCGCTTGCAGTCGTCCATCACTCTAGCCAGGAGGGGTCGGCCCCCAGCGCGTTGATCACCTCCTGCCAACGGGTCTGCACGCGCGCATCCAGATCGCTGGCGGCATTCTCGACGCGAAAGCCACCAAGGGCGAGATCCGCATCCTCCACCACCTTCCAGTTCAGGTGCACGTGCTCCGAGGCGAGGAACTCGCGCACGAACGGCGCGTGCTCGGGATGCACCACCAGCCGGGTGTGGCCGGACAGCGTCGGCAGCAGGGTCAACGCCTCGCGCACCACGGGCAGGATCAGTTCGGGTTTGACCTTGAGGCTCACGCGCACTACCTGCTGGGCGATGCGCAGCGCCAGCTGCAGCAGCTCGCGCGCCAAGGCCTCGTCCTGGCGCACGCGCTCGACCTCCAGCGCCTCGGCCAGCCCGCGCAGCCGCTCCCGATCACGCGTGGCCTCGCGGCTGCCGGCCTCGTATCCCTGCCTGCGGCCCGCCTCGTAACCCGCCCTAAGCCCCTCCTCGTAGCCGAGCCGGTGCCCTTCCTGCCAGGCCTGCTGATGCAGGCGTTCGAGCGCCTCGGCCGTGGGTAGCTCTATCGTGCCCTCCGCTGCTTCGGCGGCCGGTTCTACCGTTGGCGGTGGCCCGGGCTCCTCGGGCGCGGGTTCCGCCAGCAGGCCCAGCTCCCAGCGCTGATAGGCGGTGAGCCCCTCCTTGTGGATGACCTTGCCGCTCACACCCTCACCCCGTGTGGCTCGGGCGCAAGGCACACGCGCTCAGGTTCATTCGACCATGCCATCCCCACCGCCCTTGCCACCGATGACGATCTGACCTTCTTCGACCAGCCGTCGCACGATCTTGAGGATCTCCTTCTGTTGCGCCTCCACCTCGGACAGACGCACCGGTCCCTTCGCCTCGAAGTCCTCTTTCAACGCCTCGGCCGCACGGCTGGACATGTTCTTGAAGATCTTGTCCTTGAGTTCCTGGCTGGTGCCCTTGAGGGCAACGACCAGCGCTTCGGACGGCACCTCGCGCAGCAGCAGCTGGATGGAGCGGTCGTCCAACCTGGCGATGTCGTCGAAGGTGAACATCTCGTCCTGAATCCTCTGGGCCAGCTCGTTGTCGTATGCCCGAATGCTCTCCAGCACCGAGGACTCCATGGCACTACCCATGAAGTTGAGGATCTCGGCCACCGCCTTGACCCCGCCCAGTCCGCCTTTGCGCGCATGTTCGCCGCCGGCGAGCAGGTTGGCCAGCACGTCGTTGAGTTCGCGCATGGCCATGGGCTGTACCCCCTCCAGGGTGGCGATACGCATCAGCACGTCGTTGCGCAGGCGTTCGGGCAACAGGCCGAGGATCGCGCCGGCGTGGTCCCGTTCCAGATGCGCCAGGATGGTGGCGATGATCTGCGGGTGTTCGTTGCGGATCATCTCGGCGACGGTGCCCGCGTCGAGCCATTTGAGACTTTTGATGCCGCTGTTGTCCTCACTGTGTATGATGCGCTCGATGATGTGCATGGCCTTGTCGTCGCCGAGGGCTTTACTCAGTACCGCGCGCAGGTATTCGTCCGTATCGCCCAGGTTCAGGCGGCCAGCCGTCTCCTGCTGGAACTCTTCCAATATGGCCTCCATCTGCTCGCGGCTCAGATGACCCAGATTGGCCATGGCCACGCCCAGCCGCTGCACCTCTTTGGGCTCGAGGTATTTCATCACCTGGGCGGCCTCGTCCTGCCCCAGCGCCAGCATCAGCGCCGCGCTCTTGCGCACGCCCTCGTCGCTCATGACTGCGACATCCAGCGCCGGATGACGTCAGCGGCAAGGCGCGGATTCTGTCGGGCGAACTCCCGCGCCTCGCGCAACCGCTGTTCGAAGGTATCCACGCTGACCTCGGACTCGGCCGGCTGCTGCTCGGCAGCCACCGCCGGCGTCTCGGCCTCGACGGCGACCGCGCCGCCCTCGGGGATGGCGGCCGTGGGCGGCGGCCTCAGCAGCTCACGCAGCAGCGGGCGCAGGACGCCGAACACCAGGTAGAAGGCCAACCCGAAGACAAGCAGGTTCTTCACCAGCTCCTTGGCGATGCCGAGCGCCTCGGGGTCTTTCCACAACGGCAGCGTCTCCTCGGCCTTGCGCTCGGTGAAGGCGGCGTTGACCACGTTGACACTGTCGCCGCGCTCTTGATTGAACCCCATCGCCTCCTTGACCAGGCCGTTGATCTGCGCCAGCTCTTGCGGCGACAGCGGCCGGGCCACGGGTTGGCCGCCCTGGCCGGCCTGGCTGCGGTAGTTGATGACCACCGCCACCGACAGGCGCTTGATGCGGCCCAGGGGTTCCTTGACATGGCGGATGGTCTTGTCCACCTCGTAGTTCACGGTGGCCTCACGCCGTCGGCTGGAGCCAGCGCCCATACCCGCAGTGGCGGGACCGGCGTTGGCCCCGGCCGGTGCCTCCAGCGGCGCACTGGCCGGGCCCGGCGGCTGGTTGGTCAGCGCCCCCGGCACACCGGCGGCCTGTGCATTGCCCTGGCTCGTCTCCTCGATGCTCTGCTGGCTGCGGATGGCCTGGGCCTCGGGCGTGGGATTGGGTTTGAAGGTTTCGCTGGTGTATTCGCTGTGCGAGAAATCGAGGTCTGCGCGCACCTCGGCGCGCACATTGCCGTTGCCGACGATGGGGGCGACGATGGCCTCGATGCGGCGCGCGTAATACTCCTCGACCTGGCGCAGATAGTCGAGCTGGCTGGCGTTCAAACCCTGCAGACCGGTCACGTCGGGGCGACCGCTCAACAGGTTGCCGGCCGCGTCCACCACGGTCACGCCGCTGGCGGTGAGGTTGGGCACGCTGCTAGCCACCAAGTGGACGATGGCGCTGACCTGGGCCGCGTCCAGGCTGCGCCCCGGATAGAGGCTCACCAGCACCGAGGCCGTGGGTTTCTGCTGTTCGCGCACGAACACCGAGGGCTTGGGAATGGCCAGGTGCACGCGGGCGTTCTCCACCGGGGCGAGCGACTGGATGGTACGCGCCAACTCCCCCTCCAGCGCACGCTGATAGGCCACCTGCTCCTGGAACTGGGTCATGCCCAGCTTGCCCGCGTCCATCAGCTCGAAGCCGACCGCCCCGCCGCGCGGCAGCCCCTGCCCGGCGAGCCGGAAGCGCAGGTCGTAGACCTGGTCGGCCGGCACCAGGATCGCCCCGCCCGCCTCGGTCCTGTAGGGCACGTTCATCTGCTGCAGGGCCGCGATCACCGCCCCGCCGTCGCGCTCCGAGAGGTTGGAGAAGAGCACGCGGTAGTCCGGTGCGCGCGACCACAGCCACAGCGCCACGATCAGGGCGATACCGGCGGCCACAGCCACCGCCAGGGCGAGCTTGCGGCCGGGCGTCAGTTCGTTGAGGCGTTGTACGGCAGTCTGCAGGACCTGCCGGGCTTGGATGGCCATCCGGACGTGCGCAGTTCGTCAGCCGTGTAGCCTCAGACCTGCATGTTCATGATTTCCTGGTAGGCCGACACCAGCTTGTTGCGCACCTGGACCATGGTCTGGAAGGAGACACTGGCCTTTTGCAGTGAGAGGACCACCTCCTCCAGCGCCGCCCCCGGCTCACCCGAGGCGAACTGCCGGGCGAGCTCGCGCGCCTGGCTTTGCGCCGCGTGCGTCTGCGCCAGGGCGTGCTCGAGCAGGGCGGCGAAATCGACCCCCGTCTGCCCGCTGGCGGAGGGGTTGGCGGCGGCCAGCGGCTGTTCGGCCTGGACGGCCAGTGCGCGCAGCTGGGCGACCATCTGATCTATGCCGGCACTCGTCGTCATCGTTCACCGCTCCATGCAGTGTCCACGCGCTCAATATGCCATTATAGGCGTTCGTCCGCCTCCAATTCACCCCTTTCGCGCATGCGTGCGAGCTTGTAGCGCAGGGTGCGCTCACTCATGCCCAGCAGCTCCGCCGCGCGACGGCGCGAACCGCCAGCCGCGGCCAGGGCGCCCAGTATGGCCTCGCGCTCCAGATCCTTGAGGCTGCGCGCCGCGGGTGCGGCCGCCGTCTCCTGGGCTGGCGTGAGGCGGCTCGGGGTGGAGGGCAGCATCAGGTGCTGCGGTTCGATGACCCTGCCCGGTGCCAGGATCATGGCCCGCTGCAGCACGTTGCACAGCTCACGCACGTTGCCCGGCCAGTCGTAGTTCACGAGCGCCGCCATCGCGGCTGGGCCCAGCACCATGTCCTGGCGGCCGACTTCGCGGGCGCAGGCCTGTAGGCAATACCGGGCGAGCGCCTCGATGTCCTGCCGCCGTGCACGCAAGGGCGGGATCTCGAGCGGAAAGACGCTGAGCCGGTAGTACAGGTCCGCGCGGAAACGGCCGGCCCTCACCTCGGCCGCCAGGTCGCGGTTGGTGGCCGCCATCACGCGCACATCGAGCGCGATGGGGGCACGGGCGCCCAGCCGCTCCACCTCGCGCTCTTGTAGCACGCGCAAGAGCTTGGCCTGCAACTGGGCGGGCAGCTCGCCGATCTCGTCGAGTAGGATGACCCCGCCTTGGGCCTGTTCGAACTTGCCCGGCATCGCCGCGGTGGCCCCAGTATAGGCGCCGCGCTCATGGCCGAACAGGGTCGCCTCCAGCAGGGTCTCGGGGATGGCGGCGCAGTTGACGGCGACGAAGGGGCCGGCGGCGCGCGCACTGTGCCGGTGGATGAAGCGGGCTAGCACCTCCTTGCCCACACCGGACTCACCGGTGAGCAGTACGGTGGCGTCGGTGGCCGCCACCCGCCGCGCCAACGCGAGCAGCTCCAGGGTGCGCGGGTCGCGCGCGACGAACTCGGCGTCCTCCTCCGGGCCGGGCGCGCGGTAATGGCGCGCGACCACGGCGAGCAGCCGCTCGGGCGGGAAGGGTTTGGCCAGGTAGTCGGCCGCCCCCGCCCGCATGGCCTCCACCGCGCGGTCGATCTCGGCGTATGCGGTCATCAACACCACGGGCAGCTCTGGCCGCCGGGCCTTGAGCAGGGACAACAGGGCGTGGCCGTCGGTGCCGGGCATCTGCACGTCGGTCAGGACCAGGCCGGGCAGGGGTGCATGCGCCAGGGCAGCGAGCGCCTGCTGGGCGTCCGCCGCCTGGGTGACGGCGTAACCGTTGAGCGCCAGGGTCTCGGCCAGGGCCTCGCGCAGATCGAGGTCGTCCTCCACCACCAGGATGCGGGGCTTGCTGCTCATGCGCCGTCCTCCCGGCGGTAACGTGCGGTCTTAGGCCCCATCGTCGCCCTCGGTCATGCCCTGCCTGGGGATGTACAAGGAGAACAGGCTACCCCGGCCCAGCTGCGACTGCACCTCCACCCAGCCGCCATGGGCCTCGGCCACCTGCTTGACGATGGCCAGGCCCAGCCCGCTGCCCTCGGCACGGGTGGTGTAGAACGGCTCGAACAGCCGTGCGCGCACCTGCTCGGGGATGCCCGCGCCCTCGTCCTGGACTTGGAAGACCACGAAGGGCCCGGCCTCGGCGTGCGCGATCAGGCGTATGGTACTCCCCGCGGGGCTGGCCTGCAGCGCGTTCTCCAGCAGACTGGTCAGCGCCCCGACCAGGGCGGCACGGTCGGCCACCATGCTGAGCTCGCCGCAACGGGCCTGCACCTGCAGACACACCCCTGCGCTGCTGGCCTGCGCCTCGATGACCTGCAGCGCCTCCTCCAACAGCGCCCGCACCGCGAATCGGCTGGGCCGCCCGCGCGCGCCGCGTACGAAGGCCAACATGTCGGTGATGAGCCGCTCCAGGTGCTGCAGGCGTTCGCCGGCCTTGGCGGCGAAGCGCAGGCGATCGGCCTCGCTCAGTTCGGGCCGCGCCAGGTGACCGACGTACAGCAGCGCCGCGGCCAGCGGGGTGCGCAGTTGGTGCGCCAGCCGCGCGGCCACCTCGCCCAGGGCCGACAAGCGCTCGCGGCGCGCCAGTTCGCCGTTGGCGGCGGCCAGTTCGGCCGACAGGCGGGCCACCTGGGCCTGCAGTTCGTGATAGGCCTCGGCCAGCCGGTCCGAGGTGGCGCTGAACAGGGCAAAGGCCTGCTTGAGCCCGTCCGGGTCGAGCCGGGCCTGGTCGTCGGCGCATGGGCGGGCGCCAGCCACGGCGGCCGACGGGCCTTCCGATCCGGTCCGGTGCGCTGCGTCCACGGGGCTGCGGTCACGCTCGAGGTCCATCGGTGCCAATGATAGCAACGCTAAAGTTTTCCCGCCTTTAGCCGTTCATAGCCTCAACCCAACCGCTCGGCGACGTTCACACCATGTCCGATCTGCTGCACCGCATCGACGCCCGCACCAAACTGGCCGGCGCGAACAAGCTGGAGATCCTGCTGTTCACGCTGGGCACGGACGCCGAATCCGGCCGCAGGGAACTGTTCGGCATCAACGTCTTCAAGGTGCGCGAGGTCATGCGTGTGCCGCCGATCACGCGCGCGCCGGACATGCCGCCGGCGGTCGAGGGCATGGTGAGCCTGCGCGGGGTGCTGGTCCCGGTAGTGGATTTGGCCAAATACATCGGGTTGGCCACGGACCACGCACCCACCATCATGATCGTCACCGAATATAACGGCCAGACCCAGGGCTTCCTGGTCGGCGAGGTGGACACCATCCTGCGCATCGACTGGGCCGACATGAAGGTGCCGCCCGGCATGCTGACAGCCCGCATGGGGGGACTGGTCACCGCCGTGACCGAGCTCAAGGATGGACGGCTGGTGATGATGCTAGACGTGGAGAAGATCCTCTCCGACACCACCCAGTACGACGATGCGCACATCTATGCCGGCCTCAGCCCTCTGGGTCGGGCGGACCGCACGGTGTTCTACGCCGACGATTCCTCCGTGGCTCGCCGCCAGATCGCGCGCACGCTGGAGGCCTTGGGTGTGCAGGGCATCGCCGCGGCCAACGGCCGCCAGGCCTGGGAGGAGCTGCAGCGCCTGGCCGCGCAGGCCGAGCTGTCGGGCCGGCCGTTGCGCGAGCTGTTCCAGGTCATCCTCACCGACGTGGAGATGCCGGAGATGGATGGCTATGTCCTGACCAAACGCGTCAAGGCGGACGCGCGCTTCAACGGCATCCCGGTGCTGATGCATTCCTCGCTGTCCTCCGAGGCCAACCGCCAGCTCGGGCTGTCGGTGGGCGTGGACGAATACGTGCCCAAGTTCGAACCGCACCGGCTGGCCGAGGTGCTGGCCCGTCTGCTCAGATGAGGGGGTAGGTATGCGCATCAACGACGCGACCCCGCTGCTCGACTCCATCGAGGCCCGCACCCGGCTGGCGGGCTCGAACAAGATGGAACTGCTGCTGTTCACCCTGGGTTCACGCGAGACCTTCGGCATCAACGTGTTCAAGGTGCGCGAGGTCCTACCTACCCCGCCCATCACCCTGACGCCGAACATGCCCTATGGGGTGGAAGGGGTGATCAGCCTGCGCGGCAGCATCATCCCCGTGATCTCCTTGGGCCGCTTCGTGAAAACGGGATCGTCGTCGCAGGGGCTGGGTGGGACCATGATCGTGACCGAGTTTTCGCGGCACACCCAGGGCTTCCTGGTCGAGGCCGTGGACCGCATCATCCGCGTCGATTGGGACCGCGTCAAACCGCCGGAAGACATGCTCGCCGGCCAGGATGGGCTGATCACCGCCATCACCGAGCTCGACGATGGGCGTCTGGTCTCCATCCTGGACGTGGAGAAGGTGCTCGCCGAGGTCATGGGCGACAAACCCGCGCCGCGCCTGCCTGCCGTACCAGGGCTAGAGGGCAAGACGGTCTTCTTCGCCGACGACTCCGCCGTGGCGCGCAAGGAGATCGTCACCGTGCTCGATCGCCTGGGGTTGCGGCACATCCAGGCCAATAACGGCAAAGAGGCGTGGGAGAAGCTCAACGCCCTGGCCAAAGGCTGCGACCGGCAGAATCTGCGCGAGCGCTTGCAACTGATCCTGGTCGACGCCGAGATGCCGCAGATGGACGGCTATGTTCTCACCCGCCTCATCAAGGCCGATACCCGCTTCGCCGGCATCCCGGTGATCATGCATTCCTCGCTGTCCTCCCAGGCCAACAAGGCCATGGGGCAGAGCGTGGGGGTGGACGCCTATCTGGCGAAATTCGATCCGGTGGTCCTGGCCGAGACCCTGACGAGTTTCCTTGCACGCTGAGCCACCGCGCACATCGGGTGATCGAGAGAGACACACATGCCTGACAAGAGACTGAAATTCCTGGTCGTGGACGACTTCTCCACCATGCGGCGCATCGTGCGCAATCTGCTCAGGGAGCTGGGTTATACCCACGTCGATGAGGCCGAGGATGGTGCCAGCGCCCTGGCCAAACTCAAGGGTGGTGGATTCGATTTTGTCATCACGGACTGGAACATGCCCACGATGACGGGTATAGAACTGCTCAAGCGCATCCGCGCCGACGCCGCACTGAGCAGGCTGCCGGTGCTGATGATCACCGCCGAGGCAAAGAAGGAGAACATCATCGAGGCGGCACAAAACGGGGCCTCGGGTTACATCGTCAAACCCTTCACTGCGGCCGTGCTGGAAGAGAAGTTGAACAAGATCTTCGAGAAGTACGGGTTGTGATGGAGGGCCGCAACGGAAGACGGGAAGAGGGAAGCGGGAAGGGAAGAAACGGTTGCGGGGTATGGTATGGCTGACGGGGGGATTGTGATGAGTGGTGATAGCCCTGAGCTCGAGGCCTTGTTCGACAGCATCGCGGCGCAGCACGACCCAGTCGTGTCGCGCCGCGGGGGCGCACAAGGCGACACGCCGGAGTTGGAGGCCCTGTTCGACAGCATCGCCTCGGCGGTCAGCCGTGAGCTGGCTGCGGGTCACGAGGGGGCGACGGCCTGTCCCGAGCGGGTGTACGCGCAGATCGGCCGCATCACGCGCCAGTTGCACAATCTTTTGCGTGAGCTGGGGCCGGATGGTCTGCTGCAGAAGGCCGCCCGTGAGATCCCCGACAACCGCGACCGGCTGCACTACATCGCCAGCATGACCGCGCAGGCGGCCGAACGCACGCTCAGTGCCGCCGAGTCGGCGCAGCCCATCCAGCAGGAGCTGGGCGACACGGCCCGCAGCCTGGCCGCGCAATGGACGCTGTTGTTCGAGCGCAAACTCGGTGTGGAGGAGTTCAAGACCCTGGTGCACGACACCCATGCCTTCCTCGCCCGGGTGCCGAGCCAGACCGAGGCCACCCGCGCCCATCTGATGGAGATCGTCATGGCGCAGGACTTCCAGGACCTCACGGGGCAGGTCATCCGCAAGGTCCTGGAGGCCGTGCAAGACCTGGAAAAACGCCTGCTGTGCCTGCTCATCGAGACCAGCCCGGAGGACAAACGCCAGGCCGTGCGTCCGGCCCTGCTGGAGGGTCCGGTCATCGACGCCGAGGGCCGCGACGACGTGGTTACCGACCAGGCGCAGGTGGACGCGCTGCTGGAGAGCCTGGGATTCTGATCGACGAGGGGTCGGTCGGCCCTGCGAGCGGCCGGCCGATACAGCACCACACGTGGATGCAAGCACAAGATGAGTGACTTCGCCGGAATGGAAGAACTGCTGCGGGACTTCCTGCTGGAGGCGGAAGAACTGCTGGGTCAGGTGGACAACGGGCTGGTCGAGCTGGAGCGACGGCCCGACGACAGGGAACTGCTCAACGACATCTTCCGCGGTTTCCACACCATCAAGGGCGGGGCCGGTTTCCTCAACATCGATGCCCTGGTCACGCTGTGCCACCGCACGGAAAACCTGTTCGACAAGCTGCGCAATGGAGAGCTCGCCCTCTCGGCGGAGCTGATGGACCTCATCCTGCAGGCCACGGCCAGCGTGCG
>JANWZL010000023.1 GCA_025054655.1 Thiobacillaceae bacterium
GACCGGACCGGCGCAGAATTGGTTAGCGCTATTTGGATTGTTGTTGTTCAACTCACCACCGAAAACGTAGGCACCGGTGAATGTGAAACCGCTCAGGTTGGGCGAGACATAGGCCAGGGCATTGTTGGCGCGCAGCTCGAAGGCATTAATGCCGTTGACGCTGCCGATGGCGATGTTGTAGTCACCGGTGGTGTCCACGAAGGGGTCGAGGCGGGCGGTGGCCAGCTTGTAGGGGGTGTCATGCGTGCCGGCCAGTAGGGTGCCCATACCCTTGCTCGAGATGCCGACAAAGGTGTTGCGCAGGGCATGCGCGAAGGCGCCGGCATTGGCGATGCCGGCCGGGGTGTTGGCGTTGCCGCCGTCCACGGCGATGGTCATCTCGATCTGCCAGAGGGCGGACAGGCCGCCACCCAGGTCCTCGCTGCCCTTGAAGCCGAGACGGCTGGAGTTGGAGGAGATGCGGCCCAGGCTGGTATCGGCAGGGGCGGGCTGGTCGGAGCTGATGTAGTCGTAGGAAACGTTCAGCACGCCATAGACGTCCACGTTGGCAGTGGCGGCGATGGCGGCGGGGGCGGCGAAGGTGCCGGCCACGGCCAGGGCGATCAGGGATTTCTTCATGGCTTCACTCCTATTACGGGTTGAAAACGTTCAGGCTCCTTGCGAGGTCCCGCCGGGGCGGGGCCGCCGCCATCTCCTGCGGAGATGGAGCCGTGCTTCTAACCTCTCGCGCGAGAAGTTGGGCCCATTTTCCCGACGGGGGCGGGGCAGTGCAACGTTTGCGCGGCCTGGCGCGGGTTTGTGTGACGGTGATGTGGCATGGGTGCAACACTGCTGAGGGCCGGGGCCCTGGCGGCGGCCTCAGGGTGTGCCCGCTGTGCGGCAGGGGTACACCCGCGCCTCGGTGATCACCCAATCGACCGGCACGTCCCAGGGCTCGCGCGGCAGGGCCGGAAGCCGCTGCGCCTCGAAGGCGAGCCCCACCCGCAGGGGCTTGCGCCAATGGCGGCGATGCCGCAGGAAGGCGAGGCTCGCATCGTAAAACCCGCCGCCCATGCCCATGCGGGTGCCGAGCGCATCGAAGCCCAGCATGGGCAGGAAGAGGAGGTCGAGCCGGCTGGCGCGCACGCGGCTGGCGCGATGGTCGTATTCCGGGATGCCGTAGCGGTTGACCACCCAGTGCAGGGGGCTCGCCCCCAGGCGGGCGAACCATAGGCGGCGGCCGCCATGCCAGCGTCCGCGCTGCGGCGGCAGCACCGGCAGGTAGCAGTGCGCGCCCAGCCACAGCGCCCGGTTGATGAGCGGCAGGCAGTCCACCTCGCCCTTGGCGGGGATGTAGAAACCGATGCGCCGGCCATGGCGGAGCAGACGCAGGCGCAGGGCCTGGCGCTCGATGGCGCGCCCCGCCCGTTTGCGCACCGCCGCGGGCACGGCGCTGCGCCGCGCGCGCAGTTCGCTGCGCAGCCTGGCCTTGAGTTCAGCGGGCTGGAGGGTCACCGCGGGGGTAGAAAGAGGGGGGTATGCCGATGGTCGGCCGCCCTGTCTCGGGCCACAGTCTGGACCAGGGTAGCCCCGGTCGTGCGCACAGGGGATGGACCCCCCGCGCAGGCCGTCCGGGCCGCATCTCTTGAACCCAGGGGTTCAAGGTGGCCGCAACGCATCGTCTTCAGGCACATGGGCGCAATGCCACGCGCACACCGGCGAGCTGTAGCCGCGGCCGAGGGATGGCGTATCGGTTCACAGAATTCGCGGCCCTCGCGCACCCGGCAGGGGATCAGAACAGATTATCCTGTTGCGCGAGCGCCGTATCAAGCAGCCGGGTGAGCTCCTGCAGCTTGTCGCGGGCGGCGGCCTCATCGGCGGCCGGCGGGCGGGCGGCGAGATAGTCGTGGGTGATGTTGAGCGCGGCCATGATGGCGATGCGTTCCAGGCCGATGACCTTGCCGCTGTCGCGGATCTCGCGCATCTTGCGGTCGAGATAGGCCACCGCCGCGAGCAGGCCCTCGCGCTCGCTCTCCGGGCAGGAGACGCGAAACTCGCGCCCCATGATGGCGACGTCCAGACTGATGTGGCGCGGGTTGGCCATCAGTCGGGCAATCTCTCGTATAAGGCGGCCAGGCGCGCACGGGCCTCGGCCAGGCGTTCGTTGAGCAGCTTGTTGTCGTTCTCCAGGGCCACCACCTGCTGGCGCAGGCGCAGGTTCTCGGCGCGCAGGGCCTGCCAGCGCTCCAGCAATTGGTGGATACGCCCCTCCAGGGCCTGCAGTTGCTCCAGCATCGGCACACTATAATGGCCGCATTTCCGCCCCGTCAACCTCTCTGCGGCCGCTTCCCGCATGCGCATCCTGCTGCTGTCCGACGTCTATTTCCCCCGCATCAACGGGGTGTCCACCTCGATCCAGACGCTGCGGCGGGAGTTGCTGGCGGCGGGACACGCGGTGACCTTGGTCGCCCCCGCCTACGGGGGGGAGCCGGCAGAGGCGGGGGTGATCCGCGTGCCCGGCTGGCAGCCGCCGTTCGATCCGGAGGACCGGCTGATGCACTGGCCGGCCCTCACTGGCGCCCTGGCCGCGCTGCCCGATCGGCCCGACGTGGTGCACGTGCACACCCCCTTCTGCGCCCACTATGCGGGGTTGCGCCTGGCTCGGCGGCTGGAAGTGCCGGTGGTGGAGAGCTATCACACCCTGTTCGCCGAGTATTTCCACCACTACCTGCCCATCCTGCCGCGCCCCTGGCTCAAGGCCCTGGCGCGCACGATCTCGCGCCGGCAGTGCGCGGCGGTCGATGCGGTGGTCGCCCCGTCCGTGCCCATGCGCGATGCCCTGCGCGAGTATGGCGTGCGCACCCGCATCGAGGTGATCCCCACCGGACTGCTGCCGGAGGCCTTCGTGCCGGGCAACGGCGCCGGTTTCCGCGCCGCGCACGGCCTGCCGGCGCATGCACCGGTGCTGTTGTACGTCGGGCGCGTGGCCTTCGAGAAGAACATCGGTTTTCTGCTCGACATGATGGCGGTGCTCAGGCGCAGCCAGCCGCAGGCCATCCTGGTCATCGCCGGCGAGGGGCCGGCAGGCCACGCCCTGCGCCAGCAGGTGCGCCGCCTGGGGCTGGAGGGGCAGGTGCGCTTCGTCGGCTATCTCGACCGCCAGCGCGAGCTGCCCGACTGCTACCGCGCGGCGGACCTGTTCGTGTTCGCCTCCAAGACCGAGACCCAGGGCCTGGTGCTGCTGGAGGCCATGGCCCAGGGCACACCGGTGGTGGCCCTGGCCGAGATGGGTACGCGCGAGGTATTGGTGGAGGGCGAGGGCTGCCGCATCGCGCCGGACGAGCCGGCCGCTTTCGCGGCCATCGTCGGCGAGCTGTTGGCGGACGCCGAACAGCGGCGCCGGCTGGCCCAGGCCGCGTTGACCTATGCCCAGGCCTGGCGGGCGGAGCGCATGGTCGCGCGGGTGGCGCAGTTGTATGCGGAACTGGCCGCCAGCTCGCGGCTGGCGACCGGCCGGGGGTGATGCCGGCGGCGCGCTACCGCGGCCGTTTCGCCCCTACGCCGAGCGGGGCGCTGCATCTCGGCTCGCTGGTGGCGGCCCTGGGCAGTTGCCTGGAGGCTCGCGTACAGGACGGCGAGTGGCTGTTGCGCATCGAGGACGTGGATGCGCCGCGGGTGGTGGCGGGGGCGGCGGAGGACATCCTGCGCACGCTGGAGGCGTTCGGTTTCGAGTGGGATGGCCCCGTGTGGTACCAAAGCCGTCGTAGCGAGGCCTATGCCGAGGCGCTGGCGCGGCTCGCGCGCGACGGCCTGGTCTATGCCTGCAGTTGCAGCCGCAGCCAGATCCGGGCCGTCGCCCGCCGCGGCGTGGACGGGCCGGTCTATCCCGGCAGCTGCCGCGCGCGGGCAGATCGCCCCAGCCGCGCCGCGTGGCGCCTGCGGCTGCCTGACGAGCGGGTGGTGTTCACCGATGCGCTGTTCGGTCGGGTGAGCTGCGAGCTGGCGCGCGAGTGCGGCGACTTCGTGCTGCGCCGGGCGGATGGCGTGTACAGCTACCAGCTCGCGGTGGTGGTGGACGATGCCGCGCAGGGGGTCACCCACGTGGTGCGCGGGGCCGACCTGCTCGCCTCTACCCCGCGCCAGATCGTGCTGCAGCGACTGCTGGCGCTGCCCACCCCGCAGTATCTGCACCTGCCCGTGGTGCTGGATGCGCGCGGCGACAAGCTGTCCAAGCAGACCCTGGCCGCGCCGGTAGATGCGCGCGCGCCGCTGCCGGCCCTGCTCGCCGCCTGGCGCTTCCTGGGGCAGAGCGAACCCGGCCGTGTCGATACGGTGGCCGAGTTCTGGGCGATGGCGCGCGCCCTGTGGGACCGGCGGCGCATCCCGCCGCTGCGCGGCCGGCGCATGCCGGCGGCGGGCCTCAGCGCAGGTAGCCTTCGTGCTCCAGCTTGAGCACGATCTGCTGCACCGCCTCCTCCACGCTGCACTGTGAGGTGTCGATGGCCAGCTCGGGCGCCTCGGGCAGTTCATACGGGTCGGACACCCCGGTGAACTCCGGGATCAGCCCGGCGCGCGCCTTGGCGTAGAGGCCCTTGCGGTCGCGCGCCTCGCATACCTCGATGGGGGTGGCCACGTGCACTTCGATGAAACCGCCCCAGGGCTCGATCATGGCGCGCACGTCGCGCCGGGTGGCGCGGTAGGGGGCGATGGGGGCGCAGATGGCCACACCGCCGTTCTTAGTGATCTCGGCGGCGACGAAGCCGATGCGGCGGATGTTGATGTCGCGGTGCTCGCGCGAGAAGCCCAGCTCGCTGGACAGGTGCCGGCGCACGATGTCGCCGTCGAGCAGGGTGACACGGCGGCCGCCCAGCTCCATCAGCTTCACCGCCAGCGCGCGCGCCAGCGTGGACTTGCCGGCACCGGACAGGCCGGTGAAGAACACCGTGAAGCCCTGGCGGCTGCGCGGCGGATAGGCCTTCTTGAGTTCCGCCACCACCTCGGGGTAGGTGTACCATTCGGGCACGCGCAGGTCCAGCATGAGCCGGCGCCTGAGCTCCTGCTCGGTCATGCTGAGGGTGCGGGCGCCGGGTGGGACCTCCGCCTCGGTCAGATAGGAGTCCTGGTCCTCGACATAGAGCAGGCGTGGGAAGGGGACCAGCTCCACCCCCACCGCCTGCTCGATCGACGCCCGCTGTTGGGCAGTGAGGCCGAGGGCGTCGGCACCGCGGCGCTGCTGACCGTGCGCGACCGCCTCGCCGCCCACCACCAGGTGGGTGCAGCCGTAGTTGCGGGCGACGATGGCCTTGAGCAGGGCGGCGCGCGCGCCGGCCATGCCGGCGAGCAGTGGGCTGACCGCCAGCAGCGTGGTGGTGGCGGGGAAGCGCGGCAGGATGGCTTGGCAGGCGCGCAGCCGCACGAAGTGCCAGGGGTCGTGCACCGGGTCGGCCCCGCCGGCCACATGGATGAACAGATTGGCCTCGCGTTCCACCGCCGCGCGCAGGTAGAACTCGTAGTGCGGCCGGTGCATGGTCTGCGTCGGCATCACCGCCAGCACCCGGCGCCAGCCGCGGCGGGCGAACTGGGCGCGCGCCTCGGCCGGGGTGAGGCGCAGGGTGAGGAAATCGTGGCGCGGCGGCAGGCTCACCCCCTCCACCCGCCCGGCCAGGTGATATTGGCCGGCACGAGACAGGGGGGTGTGCAGGGGCAGGCCGGATTGCGCCGCCAGTTGCGCCTCGTGTTCGGGCTCGGCCGGCCAGACCTCCTCGACGTGCAGCAGGGCCGGCATGAAGCCCTCGGCATCGCGCAGGGCTACGATCTGGCCGGATTCGATGCGCTCGGCCTGTTTCGCACCCACCGTGAGCGTGAGCGGCCAGGGCCAGAAGCGGCCATCGGCGAGTGTAAGGCGGGCGAGCACCTGCTGCAGGTCGGCGCGGCCGAGGTAACCGGTCAAGGGGGCGAGCGCCCCGGTGAGCAGCAGCTCCAGGTCGCAGACCTGGCGCCAGTCGAGGTCTATCGAGGGATAGTCGCGCGCGGCGGTGCGGATGGCCTGGGCGCGGTAGGCGTCCACCATCAGCAAGGGTAGCTCGCCGCCATAGGGGGGGATGAGGTTCTGCATGACATCAACCGGGATAGGTGGCAAAGAAGGCCGCGATGAACTCGTCCAGCCGTGACTCGGGCAGGGCGTTGATGCCGGCGGCGGCCTGACGGCCGCCACCGGTGGGAAAGCGGCTGCACAGGGTGTCGGCGCCGCTGCGGTTGGCGAGGGGGGCGCGCACGCTGACCACGTAATGGCCCTGCGGCGAGCGGGTGAGCAGGGCGTGTGCACGCTGGGGGTGGGCCTGAGCGAGGGCGTTGGCGTACACGCCGCTGACCCTGCGCGCCCAGGCGGCATCGGGCAGGATCACCACCGCCCCGCCGGCGCGCGCCTCGACCGGCCGCACCGCCTGCGCCGCCGCCATGTCGGCCGCATAGCCCGCGCGCAGGGCGGTGAACTCGGGCGCCTCACGGATGAAATCGAACGGGTCGGCGTAGGCGTGCAGGCGCCGGTAGAGCTCGTCGGGCGGGAAATGGAGGTCCGCCACCGTCTCGCCGTAAGCGTTGTAGTTGAGGCACTCGCCCAGCTCGCGCAGCGCGTCGAGTTGGGTCTGGCTCAGCTGCAGCGGCTCGGCGGCGCGCCGGGCGGCCTCGGGCAGGTTGTCGCCGAAGGCAGCCACCACCGCCCAGGGGCGATGGCGCCCGCCCAGGTAACGGTCCACCAGCAGGCTGGTGCAGACCTCGGCGGCGGTGTCGATGTGCGCCTCGAACAGCGGGTGCGCGGGCAGCTCGCCCGGCTGGTGATGGTCGAACCAGCGCACGCGCACCCCGGCTGCAAGCAAGGCGTCGAGGGCAGGGCGGTTTTTCTCCACGGCGATGTCCAGCGCGGTGACGCGGTCGCCGGGCTGGGCCGTGATACGCTTGAGCAGGGCGATGTCGCGCTTGACCCCGGTCACCAGGGTGCTGTGCACGGGCTCGGCCAGGCGCAGCTGGTGCAGGGCGCAGATGCCGTCGGCATCGCCGTTGAAGGCGTCGTACTCCATTAGATTGCACCCGTTTCGGTCTCTAAGGCAGGGTTATCGGCAAACAGACCTCGAATGTTCGGCAACACGCGTCCCCCTTTCTGGCCGGCGCTGGTCGTCTATCTGCTGTTCATCGTCGCCAGCAGCCTGCACCCGCTCGCCGGCTGGCGGTCGGCCGACGCGTTCGGTCTGCAGTTTATCACGGCCCCGTGGCCGGCCTTTATAACCCGAACCGATCTGGCCACCAACTTCCTGGTCTACGTCCCTCTCGGCTATCTGCTGGCGCTGCAGTTCACCCGACCGCGCCGCCGCGGCCGCGCCGTGCTCTACACCACGCTAGCGGGCCTGACGCTGAGCCTGGTCCTGGAGGCGTTGCAGCAGCTCGTCCCCGGCCGTATCGCCTCCAACCTCGACGTGCTGGTCAACGCCCTGGGCACCCTCAGCGGGGCGCTGCTCACCCTGCACCACCGCAGGCTCGCGCGCGCCGTGCGGCGCGCACGCGGCTGGCGCAGGCGCTGGTTCAGGCCGGGCTGGGGCGTGGACCTGGGGCTCGCCGTACTGCTGCTGTGGGGGCTGGCGCAGTTCGCCTTGCTGCCTGTGCCCGGGGCCGGCTGGCTGGAGCTGCACCTGCGCCCGTTCGACACCGCGCCCGGCGGGCTGGAGCAGCTGAACCCCGCCTGGTTCGTCGCCCTTACCCTGGAGATGGCCGCCCTGGGCGCCTACGCCGCCAGCCTGCTGCGGCCCGGCCGTTACGTGAGCGCCCTGCTGCTGCTGTTCCTCGCCGCCTTCGCGGTGAAACTGCTGGCCGCCACCCTGCTGCTCAAGCTCAGGGTGGTGGGCGGGGTGTTGTCGCTGGAGACGCTGGCCGCCTTCCTCACGGCCTTCTGGCTGCTGCTCACGCCGTGGGTGTCGCGGCATCGACGCGGCGTGGCGATCGGGCTGCTGGCCGCATCGCTGTTGCTGCGCGGCGTGGCGGGTGGCGCATGGCCGGCGGCCAGCCTACTCAACATCATGGGCCTGTCCAAGATGGTGGCCTGGCTATGGCCTTGGCTGGCCCTCGTGACCCTCCTGCTGCTCGACGGGCACTGGCGGCTCTGGCGCGGACGTCACGCGGTGGCAGGGCGCAAAACCTAGAGCCACCCACGTATGATGCGGCGCCTGGTGTCGGCTACGGAAACGATACGCCATGACCTCGGGCAATGACGCCACCCCACGACACGCCTGGGCCGAAGGCCGGTGGCCGGCCCTGTGGTCGGTGTGGCTGCTCTACCTCGCCTTCGTGGTCTATGGCAGCCTGGTGCCGTTCGACTTCCAGCCCCGCCCATGGGCTGAGGCCTGGCGGCTGTTTCGCGACATCCGGCTGCTGGACGTGGGCGCCCAGGGGCGGGCGGACTGGATCGCCAACGGGGTGCTCTACCTGCCCCTGGGCTATCTGACCGTGCTGGCGTTCGCGAGCGGCGGGCGCCGCCGGCCCTCGGTCCCGGTGCTGGCGGCGGCGCTGCTCTTCTGTCTGGCGCTCGCGGCGGCGGTGGAGTTCGCGCAACTGGCCTTTCCGCCCAGGACGGTCTCGCTCAACGACCTGTTGGCCGAGGCCCTCGGCAGCCTGCTGGGGGTGGGTGCGGCGGCCCTGTGGGGGGGACAGCTGCAGCGGCTGGCCGAGGGCTGGCTCGCCGGCGGCCGACCGCTGTGGACGCGCCTGTTGCAGGGCTACGCCCTCGCCTACCTCGCTCTCAGCCTGTTTCCTTACGATTTCGTGCTCTCGCCCGCCGAGCTGGCGACCAAGCTGCAAACAGGCGCCTGGGGCCTGGTCCTCGCCCCTGCCGCCTGGCAGGGGGGTGTGGCCGTATTCCTGGCCAGACTTGCCGCCGAGGCCCTGGCCGTGGTCCCGCTCGGCCTCCTCGCTGCCCGCGCGCGCGCCCGGGTGCGGCCCTGGTCGCCGGCACAGGCGCTGGCGGTGGGGGCGCTGCTGGGCCTGGCGGTGGAGACGGCGCAGTCGTTCCTGGTCTCCGGGCTGAGCCAGGGCCTGTCCGTGGCCACACGCGCCCTGGGTTTCCTGGCCGGCGCGTGGCTGGCGCGACGGCCCGAGTTGCTGCAGCCGCGGCGCCTGGCGGCAATGATCCGGCGCGGCCTGCTGCCGCTGGGCGGGTTCTATCTGCTCGCCCTCATGGCGGTCAACGGCTGGTTCGAGCGGCGCTGGCTGGAGCCGGGGCAGGCCTGGCAGAGCCTGGCGGGGGTGCGCTTCCTGCCTTTCTACTACCACTATTACACCTCGGAGGCGACGGCCCTGGTGAGCCTGATCGCCGTGGCCGCGATGTACGCCCCTGTCGGGCTGGCGGCTTGGGCCACCTGGTCTTCACCTGCGCTCGCCTTTTTCCTGGCCGCCGCCGCTGCGACGGCGATGGAGACGGGCAAGCTTTTTCTGGAGGGATTGCGGCCCGATCCGTCCAATGTGTGGATCGGGGCCTGCGCGGCCTGGGCGACGGCGCATCTGGCGCGGCGCCTGACCAGGGCGGTGCAGGGCCAGGCGAGATGGACACCGGCCATCACCGGCGTCGCCACACCCACTGCCCAGCCACAGTCGCTTCCACTGTCACAGCCGGTGCGCGAGGCCCTGGCAAGTGGGGTGCGGGCGGGCGGGCTGCGGCTGCGCCGTCCGGCGGCGATGGGGTGGGGCCTGCTCGGACTGGGCCTCGGTGCGACCGCCTGGGCCCTGGCGTACTATCCGCTCGCCCCCTTGTGGCTGGGGCTGGGCCTCGCCCTCTATGCCGGGCTGCTGTGGTTCAGGCCGCAGGCCTGGTTGATCGTCGTCCCAGCCGCCCTGCCCGTGCTCGACCTGGCGCCTTGGAGCGGGCGCTTCTTCTTCGACGAATTCGACCTGCTGCTACTCGTCACGGTGGCGGTGGGCTATGCCCGGCTGCCGGCAGCCGCGCGGCGGCAGTTGGCCGACCCCTGGCTCGGGTTCGTGCTCGCGCTGCTCGTGCTGGCCACGCTCGTGGCCCTGCTGCGCGGCTTGAGCCCTTGGCCGGCACCCGATACCGATGCCTTCAGCCATTACTACAGTCCCTACAACGCCCTGCGCGTGGGCAAGGGGGTGCTGTGGGCCCTGCTGCTGCTGGGTCTGTACCGCCGCCTGCAGGGGCGGCTGCCGGGCACGAAGGACCGGCTCGCCCTGGGGTTCGCGCTGGGGCTGGCCGGCAGCGTGGCCTGGGTGTTGTGGGAGCGGGCGGCCTTTCCGGGGCTGACCGATCTCGACGACCGCTACCGGGTGACCGGGCCGTTCTCGCAGATGCACGTGGGCACGGCCGACCTGGAGGCCTACCTCACCCTGGCCAGCCCCTTCCTGCTGTATCTCATCGTCAAGACGCACGGGCCAGGGTTACGATTGGCCGGCGTGCTGCTGCTCGCCGCGGCCGGCTATGCCATGGCGGTCAGTTACAGTCGCATCGGCGCACTGGCGTTCGCCCTCGCCCTGACCCTCACCCTGGCCGGGCTGTGGCTTGCTCAGAGGCGGCGCCGGCCCTCGGCCGCCGGCGGTCTGTGGGCGCTCGCCGCCCTGGGGCTGGTGGCGGCGGCGGCCCTGCCGGTGCTGCTCGGGCCCTTTGCCCTGCAGCGCCTGGCGCGCGCCGAGGCAGACCTCGATCTGCGCCTGCGGCACTGGCAGGAGGTGCTCGCCCTGCGTGATGCGGACTGGACGGCCCAGGTCTTGGGCATGGGCCTGGGCAGCTATCCGCGCACGCATCAGCTGCGCTCGCCGCCCGAGCGGCGCGCCGCCGGTTACCGCCTGATGCAGGACGGACAGGGTCGCTGGCTGCGGCTTAGCGCCGGCAGCCCGCTGTACGTCGAGCAGTTCGTGCCGGTGCGCCCGCGACAGGCCTACACCTTGCAGCTGCGCGCACGCAGCGCGCCGCTGGGTTCGGTCCTCGCCGTCTCCCTGTGCGAGAAGTGGCTGCTCACCTCGGCCCGCTGCGTGAGCGAGCGCCTCACCCTGCCCGAGGCCGGACGATGGGTGAGCGTGGGGCCGCTGCGGCTCGATGCCGGCGCGCTGGGTGAGACGCCCTGGTACGCGCGCAGGCCGGTCAAGCTCTCGTTCATGAACCCGGTGCTCGGCACGGTGGTGGACGTCGACGACGTTACCCTGCTCGATGCCGATGGTCGCACACTGACCCGCAACGGGGGCTTCGAGCAGGGCCTGGACCATTGGTTCTTCGCCGCCGACGCGGGCCCGCCCTGGGACGTCTCCAGCCTGCCGGTGGCCCTGCTGTTCGAGCAGGGTTGGCTGGGCCTGCTGGCCTACGGCCTGCTGCTGCTGACCGCCATCGTGCGCGGTGCCGCGGCGATCCAGCGGGGGGACGCCGGCGCGGCCGCTCCTTGGGCGGCGGTGGTCGGCGGCTTGGTGCTCGGGTCCCTGCTCGCCCTCGTCGCCAGTCCGCGCATCCTGTTGCTGCTGTTGCTGTTGGCGGCCCTCGTCGCCGGCGCGGCCGCCAGGCCTGCCGGCAGCGGCCGAGCGGGGCAGGGGCTGTCCATGCAGGCGCCCGGCACACAGCCCGTGCGCGGCCGCCCGTCGTGATCCTGCTCGCGCAGGGGGAGGGACGCGAACACGGGGGAGGTGTCCAGCGCGCAGACGGGCCTTATGCGCAGGGCGAGATCGAGCTCGGGCAGCCGCTCGGCGGGCGAGACGAAGACCCGGGCGGCCTCCGCGGGCTGGGCCAGGTAGTTGCGGCGGGCCTCCGCACCCGCAAGCGGTCTGGCCGCCAGCACCACGTTGTCGAACACCGCCCGCGGCCACTGCGCCTGACCCTCGCGCAGGCGCACGACGATGCCTTCATCGCGGGCGAGCACCGTGTTGTTGAACACGTCGATGCGCCGGGGGACGTCGTTGTGCGGCTGGATGCGCACCGCCGGCCCGTGGTGGTTGACGAACAAATTGTTGTATAGGGCGATATTGCCTTCGCCCTGGAACAGGGCCTCGGTGGGGTTTTGCCAGAACAGGTTGGCATAGATCAGGTAGCGATCCTCCGCGCCCTGCCCGGACAGCGGCCAATGGCCGACCAGGACGTTCGGCCGCGCCATGGGCCCGGTCGCCCCACCGGCGGACTTGTCGAACAGGTTGTGGCGGATGACGGTGTCGTGATGCTCACCAGCGCCCGGCAGGTCGGGCGGGCGGGGCTTCTGGTGCTTGATCTGCAGGTTGTAACCGATGGTGTCGCGCACCGTGTTGCGCTCGATCAGCCCCGCCACGAAGGGGGCGGAGCCGTCGGAATCGCCGAAATACAGGCCGGTGCCACAGCGCTCGATGAGGTTGCCGCGCACGATCCAGCCATAGGCGGGCGCCTTGGTGGAGATGCAGACGGTCTGTTGGTGGGCGTTATGGTCGTGGATGTGGAGGTTCTCCAGGGTGACGAAGTGGGCGTAGCGCGCATGGCCCTCGGCCTTGACCGCATCCACCGGCAGCCCCTGGCCGTCCAGCTCCAGGTTGCGGATGACGATGTGGCGGACGTCGACCAGGCTCACCGTGTGGGCGCCGCGGCGGGCGAGGAAACGGGCGCGCGGACCCGAGTCCGGCCCCTCGATGACGATGGGGCGCTCGGCCGTGCCTTCCAGCCCATGCAGGGGCAGGCCGCGGGTGTAGTCGCCGGGGGCGAGCAGCAGCCGGTCGCCGGCCTGCAGGCGCGGCAGATGGGTGCGGTAATCCGCCGGACCGGCGGCGTAATCGGCCGCTTGCACGGCGCAGGCCAACGCGCCCAGGAGCAGGACGAGGCGCCTCATGCGCTCTTGTGCGCAGCCGCCGCGCGCTCGTCGAGCAGGCGCTGTAGCTTGGCCACCAGGCTCATCACGCTCTGCCGGCCGGTCTCCAGGACGATGTGGGCCGTCTCCAGGTACAGCGGGTGGCGCACGGCGTAGAGCTCCTCCAGCTTCCTGAGCGGGTCGGCGGTCTGCAACAGGGGCCGGTTGCGGTCGTGCCGGGTGCGCAGCCATAGCTCCTGCGGCTGGGCGTGCAGGTACACTACGGTGCCGCGGGATTTGAGGCGCGCGCGGTTGTCCGCGTCGAGCACGGCCCCGCCGCCGGTGGCGAGCACGATGCCGCAGCGCTGCGTCAGCTCGTCGATGATGCAGGACTCGCGCCGGCGAAAGCCCGCCTCGCCCTCGATCTCGAAGATGGTAGGGATGGACACCCCGCAGCGGGCGACGATCTCGTGGTCGGAGTCGAAGAAGGCGAGCCCGCGCTCGCGCGCTAGCGCCCGGCCCACGGTGGTCTTGCCCGCCCCCATGAGGCCGACGAGGAAGATGTTAGCGTCCGCCATGCCCGCATTGTAAAAGATGCGGGCCGGTCGGCGTTCAGCCGCGGTGGTGCGCGAGCAGCCGCTCGACCGCCTGCCGCAGCTCACCTGCGGGTAGCCGGCGCGCCAGCCCATCCCAAGCGGCCAGAGCGGCCGCATCCATGCCCGCCTTCTGGGCACGATCGCGCAGGTCCCAATCGGCCCGCACGCGCACCTTGACCTGGCGCACGGGATCAGCGGGAGTGCCGAGCGCCTCGGCCAGCGTCTGCGCCTGGCTGCGCAGGCGCGCCGCCGCCGCGCCGTAGCGACAGTGGATGCTGACGGTGTCGCCATGCACCGCGACCACCCGACAGGCGCGCGCCACCCCTGGCGGTACACAACGCTCCAGCCGCCGTTGCAGCTCCGTGAGCCGCCGCGCCTGCGGCAGCAGCAGGGCGAGCGGGCGCTCGGCCGCCAGCAGCGTGCGCAAGCGCTGCAGGTTCGTGGTCGCCATGGCCCGTTTGCAGCCTTCCTCGGCCGTCCTTAAGAAAGCCGCCATTCCCCCTATGTTACCATTGATGGCTTGACACGCCGCCCCGGTCCGGGGCCGGACACGACGTCCTGACAGAGCCTTCCATGCCCATCGCCTTGCTCAAAAAGATCTTCGGCAGCCGCAATGAACGGCTGCTCAGGCAATACCGCGCCATCGTCGCGCGCATCAACGCCCTGGAACCGGAGTTCGAGCGGCTCTCCGACGAGGCCCTGGCGGCCAAAACCGCTGAGTTCCGTGCGCGCCTGGACCGCGGCGAGACCCTTGATGACCTGCTGCCCGAGGCCTTCGCCGCGGTGCGCGAGGCGGGCAAGCGCGCCTTGGGCATGCGCCACTTCGACGTCCAGCTGATGGGCGGCATCGCGCTGCACCAGGGCAAGATCGCCGAGATGCGCACCGGCGAAGGCAAGACCCTGGTGGCCACCCTGGCAGTCTATCTCAACGCCCTGCCCGGCAAGGGGGTGCACGTGGTCACCGTCAACGACTACCTCGCCCGGCGCGACGCCGAGTGGATGGGCAAGCTCTATAACTTCCTCGGCATGAGCGTGGGCGTGATCTATTCCATGCAACCGCAGGAGGAGAAACAGGCCGCCTACGCCGCCGACATCACCTACGGCACCAACAACGAATTCGGCTTCGACTACCTGCGCGACAACATGGTCTTCCATGTCAGCCAGCGGGTGCAGCGGGGGCTCAATTACGCCATCGTGGACGAGGTGGATTCCATCCTGATCGACGAGGCGCGCACCCCGCTCATCATCTCCGGCCAGGCCGACGACAACGTCGAACTGTACAAGATCGTCAACCAGATCCCACCCCGGCTGGAACGCCAGGAACGCGAGTACAAGGAGGGCGAGAGCGGGCCCATCGGCGACTATATCGTGGACGAGAAGGCGCATCAGGTGATCCTCACCGAGCGCGGCCACGAGCGGGTGGAGCAGATGTTGACGGAAATGGGGCTGCTGCCGGAGGGCGGCAGCCTGTACGACCCGGCCAACATCCGGCTCATGCATCACGTCTATGCGGCGCTGCGCGCGCATGTGCTCTATCACCGCGACCAGCACTACGTGGTGCAGAACAATGAAGTGATCATCGTCGACGAGTTCACCGGGCGGTTGATGCACGGCCGGCGCTGGTCCGAGGGCCTGCACCAGGCGGTGGAGGCCAAGGAGGGGGTGCCGATCCAGCGCGAGAACCAGACGCTGGCCTCCATCACCTTCCAGAACTATTTCCGCCTGTATCGGAAGCTGGCCGGCATGACCGGCACGGCCGACACCGAGGCGTACGAATTCCAGCAGATCTACGGCCTGGAGACGGTGGTGATCCCCACCAACAAGCCCATGATCCGCAAGGACCTGAACGACCTCGTCTTCCGCACCGCGCAGGAGAAGTGGCGAGCGGTGATCGCCGACATCAAGGACTGCCACGCACGCGGCCAACCGGTGCTGGTGGGCACCACCTCGATCGAGGTCAATGAGTTCCTGTCCGGGCTACTCAAGCAGGAGGGGCTGCCACACCAGGTTCTCAACGCCAAACAGCACGCGCGCGAGGCCGAGATCGTGGCCCAGGCGGGGCTGCCCGGAGCCATCACCATCGCCACCAACATGGCCGGACGCGGCACCGACATCGTCCTGGGCGGCAACATCAGCAAGGAAATCGAGGCGATTCGCAACGACCCAGCCCTGTCCGAGGACGACAAACACGCCCGCATCGCCCTGCTGCGCGACGAGTGGCAGCGCCGGCACGACCAGGTGATCGCCGCCGGCGGGCTGCACATCATCGGCACCGAACGGCACGAATCGCGCCGGGTGGACAACCAGTTGCGCGGCCGCGCCGGCCGACAGGGCGACCCCGGCTCCAGCCGCTTCTATCTCTCGCTGGAGGACCCGCTGCTGAGGATCTTCGGCGGCGAGCGCCTGATGGCCATCATGCAGCGGTTGAAGATGCCCGAGGGCGAGGCGATCGAACACCCGATGGTCAACCGCTCGCTGGAATCCGCCCAGCGCAAGGTCGAACAGCGCAACTTCGACATCCGCAAACAGCTGCTCGAATACGACGACGTGGCCAATGAGCAGCGCAAGGTCATCTACGCCCAGCGCAACGCCCTGCTGGAGAGCGCGGACGTGTCCGAGACCATCGCCGGCATGCACGCGCAAGTGTTGAACGACGTGGTGAGCGAATACATCCCGCCGGGCAGCATCGCCGAGCAATGGGACGTCGCCGGTCTCACCCAACACTTGGCCAACGAGTACCTGTTGCCTCTACCCATCCAGCAATGGCTGGACGAGGACCAGAAACTGGACGAGCAGGGGCTGCGCAACCGCATCGTGGAGGCTGCACGGGCGGCCTATGCGGACAAGGAAAAGCTCGCCGGGGCCGAGGCCCTGCGCCACTTCGAGCGCGCCATACTGCTGCAGAGCCTGGATACCCATTGGCGCGAGCATCTGGCGGCCATGGACCACCTGCGCCAGGGCATCCACCTCAGAGGCTACGCGCAAAAGAACCCCAAGCAGGAATACAAACGCGAGGCCTTCGAGCTGTTCGAGGCCATGCTCAACGCCATCGCCCGCGAGGTGACGCAGATCACGCTGACCGTGCAGGTGCGCACCGAGGCCGACGTGGAGGCGGTGGAGCCGCAGGCCCCGGCGCTGACCAACGTCCAATACCACCACGCCGACTACGACGAGGCCCTGGCCGCCCCCACGGACGCAGGGCCACAGCCGCGCCAGCCCATCCAGCGCGCCGGTCCCAAGGTCGGTCGCAACGACCCCTGCCCCTGCGGCTCGGGCAAGAAGTACAAGCACTGCTGCGGTAAGCTGGCCTGAACCACCGCAAGCCCGACCGAGCGCCAGTGCCATGCGCAGGTGTTCGGTCACGTAGCCCGGATGCAGGCCCGCAAGGGCCGGAATCCAGGTATCGGGGTAGGGCGACGACCACCGGTTTTCGCGTCGCGGCCAGGCCGTAGCGACCCAGCCCACGGCTGCCCGACCGAGTGCAAATCCGATTACAATGCTCGGGTATTCGGTGCGCGGAGACGGGTATGCCCTATTTCATCTACAAGATCGGCCCCCTCAACATCCTGCAGAAGCAGGGTGTGGCCCAGAGCTTCAGGGAGGCCAAGGCGGCGGTCAATGCGCTGCGCCGTGAGCTCGACCCGGCCAGCGGGGTGACGGTGAAGATGATCTTCGCCGACAACGAACTGGCCGCCGAGGACTTGCTCTCCCAGCCGCGGGAACTGGACCCGACCCTGGCGGGGGATGATTACTGAGCAGGGCTCGGCTTCAGGCTACAGGGGTCAGGTGCAGGCTTCAGCAGACAGACCTAGGTGGACAACCAGACTGAGGCCAGGCGAGCGGCAGGCGCACCGACCCATGGCAGCACTCGGCCCGGGCCGCTGTAACCTGTAACCTGAACCCTGAGGCACCATGTCCGGTTACGACGAGGAGGCCTACAAAGCGGCGCGCGCGAGCGTCATCCGCCTGCCCTGTCCGTTCGAGCGGGCCTTGCTCTCGCGCTGTGTGGAGTGCCGGCTCGCCCGCCGGCTGCTGCTGGCCGAGCGCGAGGCGATCAGCTGCACCGAGGATGCGGCCAATGCGCACTGCCGTGCGTTCCACCGGGCGCTGCACGAAAACGCCCGCTTCGCGCTGCACATCGAACCCGACCGGCCCTGGCCCTTCGGCAAGGAGATCCGCGCCCAGTGCGGCGGCGTGCTGGGGCTGAAAGAGGCGCTGGAGGCCACCCGGACGGACGTGGCCGACCTGGTGCAGACCGGCATCGCGCGCTACGGCGCGGTGGAGGATTTCCCCTACTCCCACATCATGCGCGCCGTAGTGCATTATGAACCCCGCCGCCGCCGTGCCTGACCCTCCCCCTTCCTGCTTCGCGCTTCTCGCTCCTGCCGCATGCAACTGACATTGACCCGCCCCGACGACTGGCATCTACACCTGCGCGACGGTGCGGCGCTGGCCGCAGTGCTGCCGCACACCGCCGAGCGCTTCGCGCGCGCCATCGTCATGCCCAACCTCAAGCCGCCGGTGCGCACGGTGGCGGATGCGGCCGCCTATCGTGCGCGCATCCTGGCGGCGCTGCCGCCCGGCCTCGCCTTCGAGCCGCTGATGACGCTCTATCTCACCGACCACACCACCCCCGAGGAGATCGCGGCGGCGCGGGCGAGCGGTTTCGTGCACGCGGTCAAGTACTACCCGGCCGGCGCCACCACGCACGCGGAGGCCGGGGTCACCGCCGTGCAGCGCGCCTATCCGGCCATCGAGGCCATGCAGGAGCTGGGTGTGCCGCTGCTGGTGCACGGCGAGGTGACCGACCCCGAGGTGGACGTGTTCGACCGCGAGGCAGTGTTCATCGAACGGGTGCTCATGCCCCTGCGCCTGCGCTTTCCGCGCCTGAAGCTGGTGCTGGAGCACATCACCACGCGCGAGGGGGTCGAGTTCGTGCGCAGCGCCCCTGGCCCCACCGCCGGCACCCTCACCGTGCACCATCTGCTCCTGAACCGCAACGCCCTCTTTCGCGGCGGGCTGCGCCCGCATCACTACTGCCTGCCGGTACTCAAACGCGAGCCACACCGCCTGGCCCTCGTCGAGGCCGCCACCTCGGGCGACCCCCGCTTCTTCCTCGGCACCGACAGCGCCCCGCACGCCCACACCGACAAGGAGAGCGCCTGCGGCTGCGCCGGCATCTACACGGCGCATGCGGCCATCGAGCTATACGCCGAGGTGTTCGAGCAGGCCGGGGCACTCGACCGGCTGGAGGCCTTCGCCAGCTTCCACGGGCCGGATTTCTACGGCCTGCCGCGCAACAGCGCGCGCATCACCCTCACGCGCGAGCCGTGGCGCGTGCCCGCGGCCTACGATCTCGGCCACGGACGCCGGCTCATCCCCTTGCGCGCCGGCGAGACCGTGGCCTGGCGCCTGGGCGCCTGACCCCATCAAGTCCGGCCGTCCTCCTGCCGTAAAGCAGGGGGTCAAGGATGCGTACGGGAGGCGCGATGCAGCAGGACA
>JANWZL010000070.1 GCA_025054655.1 Thiobacillaceae bacterium
AGTCCGGCGTTGCGCTCGATGAACATGAGGCGGGCGTCGTGCAGGTTCTTGTCTGACTCGCCGGCCTTCTCCAGCTCCCCGCGCAGCCGCGCGTTGCCGCCCCCGCCCGGGCCGCCCAGGGCCGCGCCCAGAAGCTGGTCGCGGATTTGCTCGACCCGGCGCGGGTCGATGTGGCTGAAATCCTCGCCGTTGCGGCGCATCTCCTCCTGCGCAAGGCGCACGGCGGCGGCGGTGGCGCCGTGCGCGACGCGGGCTAGGCTCGCCTGCTCGCCGGCCTTGCCCTCGAGCGCCTTGCGTTCCCCGTTCAGCCGGTCGTAGAGGGCTTGCGCGCCGATCCTGCCGTCCGGGCGCGGGTTCAGGCCGGTCATGGCGCGGGCCGCCGCCGCCTGCGCCGCGAGGTATTCCTGGCTCTGGCGCTCGACCTGCGCGCGGTTGTTAGCGTCGGCCTGGCCGACCGCCTGCCGCCCCTGCTTCAACAGCGCGTCCGGCGTCGTTTGCGGGCCAGGCCCGCCTTGGTTGAGAACCAGTTTGTCGTCGTCGGCGGGGCGCGCCTGGGCCACGAGCGCCTGCGCCATCTGCGGGTTGGCGTGCGCGAAGGCGGCGGCTTTCTGCAGTGAGGCCGGATCGTTGGGATCGTGCCCCAGGGCTGAGGCCAGGGTCTGGTAGAAGGCGGTGGTCGACTGCGCCGACACGTCGACCGAGGCGCTTTGCGTCTGCGCGTCCTGCACGCCCGCCCGCGTCGTGTCGGACACGCCGACCTCCATCCGGCGCGAGGCCTGCAGCGCGCGCTCCAGGGCCTGGGCCACCTCGCGCGCCACCTCGCGCGTCGCGCTCTCCTCCCTGGGGTTGGCGGCGATCTCGCGCGCCACCTGGGTGAGCGCCCCCACCTGTTGTTGCGCCTCGCGCCGCTTGGCGGCGTCCTGGCTGTAGAGGCCGCTGAGCGCTTGAGAAAACGTGTCAACATTTTGATGGCTGGCTTCGAAGCCAACCGATGCCGATGGCTGGATCACGGACATCAGGCCGCCGGCCATGTTGCGCAGCTTGCCGACGCCTCCGGATATGCCCGCTCTGACGTCGCCCTGCAGGCTCCAGGCGTCCTGCTCGGCGTTCTCCTACCCGATCTTGCCGTCGCACCGATAGGTCCCGCCCGCGCCAGTAGATGCGCTGGCCGTGCGGCCGCTCTCCACCTTGGCGATGGCGTAGAGCAGCCACGGGTCCACGCCGTAGGCGAGGCCGGCCTCCTCCCAGCAGGCCGATGCCGCCGAAGACGCCGCTAGTCCCGCCGTCAACAGCATCCACCGCATGGCCGGATCAGCGCTCGAAGAAGAACAGGTGGACGTTGAGCGGCGCATGCTGGTTCGATGCGTGGATGGTGTGAATGAGACGCCACCCATCGGCGTAGACCTCGGAGAGTTTGACGTTCTCTCGGTTCAGCGGCGCGCCGCAGGCACGCATGAAGAGCTCGTTCTTGGTCGCATCCGACGCCGCGTTGTACAGCGCGCTTATTCCAACCCCACAGGTCATGACCTGTTTGGGCTGGGATTGCGCCATGGCCGGGGCGTGGGCGAGTCCGGCGAGGGTTATCAGAGCGGCTAGAGCGTAGGTGCGCATTTGCATCTCCCTCGAGAACGTGCTATGCACGAGACATGCTATCAGGGAGCGCCGTGGTGGTCCACAGCTATGAACGTGGCGCTGAGGGCGTTCTTGCCGGCGATTTCAGGATTAAGATTCGCTTCTGCAGGTTGACCATCCAGGCCCACACCGCCGCGGCGAGCAGGGCGGAGGCGGCCGGCACCAGCGCGGCGGGGACCCCGTAGGGCAGCAGCAGCCACACCAGGGCTGAGGCGGCGAACAGCTTCCAGGCGTAGCTGCCCAGTTTGTGCATCAGCGGCGACTGCGCGACGAACGCGGTCTTGCGGATCTCGCGCGCGTATAGGCCGTCGAGCGCCGCCGCGATCAGTATCGGCACGAAATACAGGCCCATGAAGGCGAAGGCGGCGGCGCGATACAGGTCGATCGAGGTCCAGGCCGCAAGCACGTACAGCCGCTCGGCCATCCAGCGGTTCACCGCGATGTCGGCGATCCCCTCGATCCGGTCGCGCGTCCAGCCGTGGAGTCGCGCGATCCAGTCATGGATCATGGCGATCGCGTGCGTGTCGGCGGCCGTACCGATCCAGCGGGCGGTGAGGCGTTGCTGGTCCTCCCAGGCGGCGGCGAGCGTCTCGGGCCTGACCCAGAAAAAGGCCATGAGCACGAGCATGACGATGACGACGGCGAGGAAGCGCTCGGCCTCCATGGCGACGACCGATCGGTGTTTCGCCGCCATGCCTCACGCCACCAGTATCGGCAGACGCCCCTTGACCGTCCGCCCACCCGACAGGCGCGCGAAATAGTGCAGCGGCGGCAGCTCGCTCAGCAGCGCGGGCGGGATCAGGTCGGCCTCCTCCTCCACGGCCTGCTCCTGATAGGAGGCGGTGTACTCGTCCTGCACGGATGGGATGAGGTGCTGCCCGTAGCGCACCGACATCGATCTCGCCTTGATCTTGGGGATGCCGTCGGCGAAGTACTGCTGGGTCTCCGCGTCCTGCACGCGCAGGGCGATCTTGTTGTTGGTGTTGGCGAGCACCTGCCGCGCCTTGTTCTCGTCGCCCAGGCGCGCGGCGAAGTCGGCGAAGGTCTGGGTGGCCACGGTCATGCGAAAGCCCGCGCCGCGCCCTTTGTTGAGGAGCTGGATCGTGGGCTGGTTGATGACCTCGGCGGCCTCGTCGACGAAGACGTTGATCGGCTTGATCGATTCGATGCCGTAGTTGTAGCGGTCGCCCGCCACGGCCGTGAGGTCGGCCAGCAGGATGGAGCCGATGGCGCTGCCCACGGTGGCGTCGGCGAGCGAGTCGAGGCCGACGTAGAGCACCTTGTCGGCGCGGATGACGGCGGCCATGTCAGTGACCACGCGGTCATGGCCTGGTTCGAGGTCCGGCGATAGGAGGTCGCGGATGCGGCCTGTGGTCAGCATGGAGAGGATGGGGATGAGCGAGGCGACCATCTTCTGGAAGTGCTCGCGGTTGTGCTCGAAGGTGGAGATCAGACCGTCGAGTTCGACCGAGTGGGCCTCGTGCGCGACCACCTCGCGGTAGTAGGCGATGTAGCCGAGCAGGGCGTTGCCCTTGTATTGCTTGACGAAGGCGGCGGCGCGCCCTTCCCAGCCCTCCACATGGCGGGCGAAGTGCGCGCGCAGCGCGCGCAGGACCAATTCATCCGGACTGCCTTCGACATAGCGGCGCAGATGCACGAGGTTGGGGCGCTGCCCGGTGGCGATGAGGCCGTTGACGATGTCGTTGAGCACTTTCCAGCCGAACGCGGTGAAGGGGTCCGCCCCGGTCTCGCTCGGAATGAGCGCGGCGATGCGGCTGGCGAGCTCGGTGCTGCGGTTCCAGTTCCTCAGCGGGTCGATGCAGGCCGAGACCTCCGGATGCGCGGGGTGGAAGTAGACGAAGCGGTCGGGTTGTCCGATCGCCTCGCACACCTTGCGCGCGTTCGCCGCCAGGCCGTGATCCCCCTTCGGGTCGATGATGATGACCGGTTCGTCGCGCAGGATGGCCTGGGCGATGAGCAGATCGAACAGCCTCGTCTTGCCCACGCCGGTGGAGCCGACGACGAGGGTGTGGCCGTCGAGCAGGCCGACGGGCGCGTAAAGCCTCCCCTCCCTGTCCAGTCCGTGCAGCCAGTGCGCGCCATCCGTTTGCCTGTCGAGGATGCCGGCGGCGTTCTGCGAAGTGAGCGCGTGCATCTGCTGCGCGTGCGCGTCGGTCCAGTCGTATCCCTCCCCGAGCCAGACCTCGCCGTCGCGGACGGCGCGCGCCACATCCTCGAGCGAGACGACGCGCGGCCCATAGCGGCGGTTGATGCGGTCCTGGCGATGCGCCAGCAACAGGGCCTCGATGGCGCGCCAGGCGGCCATGGCCATGCAGACCGCGGCGGCGGCCTGTCCCATGAGCGGCGGCGCCGGCAGCGCCCGTGTGATCGCGTAGGTTGCGGCGGCCGCGGCCATCCAGACGACCGCCATCCGGATCTCGTAGATCCGCCGCCAGGGCGAGGCGAAGTCGAAGGGGTTCACCGCATGGACGGTTATGGGCGACCAGTATCCAACTGCCGCAGAATGGCGGTGACCGTCTCGAGATCGAGCCATTCCTGCGTCACCCCCATCTCGGCGGCTTTCTTGAGGACGACGCGCTTGAGATGCTCATAACGCATGACCCGGCGCGACAGCAGGATCATGCGCGGAGGCGCGCCGCGTTTCGTTTCGAGCAAGACGCGCCGGCGCGGGTGCGCGGTGGCGATCAGCCGCACCCGGTCTGCCGCATAGACCAGGGCGAGCACATAGCCGCCGACGTCGAAACCGCCCTCCGGCAATCCGCTGAGGTCGTCCGCGCCGGCGGCGTGAGGCCACACGGCGCGGTCTATGGCGAGGTCATGGATTGCGTTCATGGGCGCGAGGATAGCAGCGACTCGCGCCAAAATCCGCGCCTATGAACGCGCTGGTCTGACGTTTGAAGCCAGGGTATGGTGTCGGATCATCGGCCGTGCGGCAGTGCGGCCCGGAGAGGGTGTCATCGGCCGTGCGCCAGGTGCATGAGCGCCTGGTATTTTGATGACCAATTTGATGACACATCATTTGTTCTTGTCGTAGTTATATGTTTATATGATGTTTTTTGTAATGTCTGGCGGAGAAGGCGGGATTCGAACCCGCGGTACCCTTTGGGGGTACACACGATTTCCAGTCGTGCACCTTCGACCACTCGGTCACTTCTCCGGTGTAGGGGCCGCCAAGCGGCGGCTTACCAATCTTGGAAGTATAACATGAGTGTTTCGACAGGGCCCCGGAGAAGGGGTGCTCCTGCGGGGGATGAGCAGTCAGTTCGAGTTATGGCAGTCCTCGCCCCGGAACAGCAGCCGGCGCTCGGCGACGTGCCGGGGTCCGCGGTAGGGTTCGACGCCCTCGATTTCGGCCAGGGCCTGGCGCAGCCGGCTGGCGAGAGTGCGGGCGATGACCGGATGGGGGGGTACGTGCCTCGGCTTCGCGCTGGTTCTCGGCCTCGATGTGGAAGCTTCAGGCCGCCGCGGGTGTGGACGGTGTACAGGTAGGACTTGGACATGGGATACTCCTCTGGGAAAGAACGCCACACGGCAGCCGCCCCGTGGGGTGGTACGCCTGCCCGTTCAGAGGAGTGTGTCCGGTCTGGCCTGCGTGTTCGGGTCCGATGTGTGGGTTGGTGGTGAAGGGCGGGATCGAACCGCCGACCTACGGGTTATGAATCCGTCGCTCTGACCAGCTGAGCTACTTCACCGACCGGCGCCGCGTTTGCCTGGACGGCGCATTGCACTAGAATCGAGCCGATTATTATCCCGAGCAGGGTCGCGCCCGTCAACGGGGTGGGCGCTTGGAAACAGTAGCGCATGAGACTGATCGTGCTCGCGGTGGGCGAGCGGCTGCCCGAGTGGGCGCAGGCCGCCTGTGCCGAGTATGCCCGCCGCATGCCGCGCGAGGCGCGGCTGCAGGTGGTGCCCGTCCGGGCGCAGAGGCGCGTGGGGCTCAGTACGGACAAGATCCGGGCAGCGGAGGCCGAGCGGCTGGCGGCGCGCTGCCCCGCGGGGGCCTGGCGCGTGGTGCTGGACGAGCGTGGGCGACAGGTCAGCACGCGCGAGCTGGCGGGGCTGTTGCAGGGCTGGATGGCCTCGGGGCGCGACGTGGCCTTCTTCATCGGCGGGGCGGATGGTCTGGCCGAGGACCTGCTGATCCACGCCGATCTCGACCTCGCCTTGTCCAGGTTGACGCTGCCGCATGCGCTGGCGCGGGTGGTGCTGATCGAGCAGCTCTATCGGGCGATGAGCCTCATCACCGGTCATCCGTATCATCGTGATTGAGCATCGGGTGTGTGGCCGCGCGGATCGGAAGCCCGAATGCGGGGCGGCTGCCCCGTCGCCACCCGCTGCGCTAGGGTGGGTGGGGGGCGATTCGTCGCCTGGCCCGGATGCAGGCCCGCATGGGCCGCAATTCGGCTGACGGGGCGCGGTAAACCCGCATCCGTTGCGCTTCACCCGGGCTGCGTCTTTCGGCACCGGCGTGGCGGCCCTAGGCCGTCAGGGGGTCGCTGCCAGGGCGTAGGCGTACAGGTTGCCGTTGGCGGTCTGCGCGATCAGGCCGTTGCCACTGGGCAGCATGGGGGCGGGGATGGGGCTGCCGTCGGTGGCCGTGCGGCCGATGAGGGCGCCGCTGTCGCTGTCGAGGATGTGGATGTAGCCCTGGTAGTCGGCCACGGCGAGGTAGCGCCCCTGAGCAAGCGGCAGGGGTGTGCCGAGCTGGCGGCCGTGCAGTTTGTCCTGTTTCCAGGGGCTTGCGCCGCGGCTGCGATCGAAGGCCTGCACGTGGTCCTGCTGACCGATGGCGTAGAGCAGACGGGCGTCGCCGGCCACGCCGCGGGTGGCGGAGAGGTCCCGGCTCCACAGGTTCTGCCCGTTGCTGCGGTCGAAGCAGGCGATGCGGCCCTGGTAGGCGGCGGCACAGACGCTGCGCGCGTCCACGGCCAGCGGGCCGGTCACGTCGGTGATGCGTTCCAGCTCGTTGGTGCCGCGCGGCAGGGCCACCGTGGCCTCCCACAGCGGGGCACCGTTGGTCAGCGCCAGGGCGACCAGCCGCCCGCCGGGGAAGCCGGCATAGACGGCGCGTTCGTCGGCGGTCATGCCGCTGGGTTCGCGCAGCGTGAGCGCGGGCAACGCCCGGCTATAGACCCAGCGCCGTCGGCCGTCGGCCGCTTCGAGCGCCCACACCTTGCCGTCGTTGCCGCGCGCGAGCACCAGGCCGCCGGCCACCACCGGTGGCGTGAGGATCTCGCCGCTGAGCTGGGCGGTCCAGGCAGGCTGCCCGTCGGCGGCGCGATAGGCCAGCAGCTCGCCCTTGGCGGTGCCCACCAGGACCAGGCCGGCGCCCGCACCCACGCCGCCGCTCAGGGCTCTGCCCGCCTCGATGCGCCACTGCTCGCGCCCGCTGGCGGGGTCCAGGCGGACGATGCGGCCGTCACGACCAGCGGCATAGATCGCCTGGCCGTCGCTGGCCGGGTGGAAGACGTAGGGCCGGCCCGGACCGACGTTCGCCTCCCACAGGCGGGTCAGGCGTACCTTGTCCTGGATGGCGGTGAGCTCGGCCGGCTTCACCTTGGGGCTGGAGGCCCCGAACCAGCCCGAGATCGTGCCGCAGCCGGCCACGGCGAGCAATACGGCGAGCGCCAGGGCACGGCGCACGGACGCGCCCATGTTCTGCGGCATCTCAGCCCCCCAGCGCATCGAGTTTGATCTCTACGATAGGCCTGAGCACGCTGTCCGCGTCGAGCTGCTTGAGCGCCTCCTGGTAGGCCGCGCGTGCCTCCGAGGTCTTGCCCTGGGTGTACAGGATGTCGCCCTTGAGGTTGGCGTACAGCCCGACGTAGGCCGGGGCGGGCGGCTCTGCCAGCAGCGCCAGGGCCTTGTCCGGCTGTTTGTTGTCGAGATAGACGGCAGCCAGGCGCAGCCGGGCCAATGCCTTGGTGCTGTCGTCACGCGCATGCTCCAGGGCGTATTCGTATTGCGCCAAGGCGCTCTTGAGGTCGCCGGCGTCGTGATTGAGGCGCCCGGCCAGCCAGGCCGCCGGCGTGGCATAGCCGCTGCGCGGGTAGTGTTCCATGATCTGGCCGGTGGTCTCTTTGACCGCCTTGGCGTCGTTCAGCATGGCCGCTTGCACGGCGCGGTCGAACAGCAGCGAGGCCTCGCTGGCCTGTTTGTGCGTCCAGTACTGCCAGCCGCGCCAGCCGGCCACGGCGAGCACGAAGGCGGTGACCCCGCCGATGACCCATTTGGCGTTCTGTTTCCACCACGCCTTGAGTTCGTCGAGTTTTTCCTGTTCTTCCAGATCGAGCGCCATGGCGCACCTCAGAGCGGTTTCAGGGTTGGGATTGCCGCGCCGCCAGCAGCATCTCGGCGGCGCGCTCGGGCGTCAGCCTGAGCTGCTCGCCCGCCGTGCGCAGGGGTTTTACGCTCACCTCGCCGGCGGCGGCCTCGTCCTCGCCCAGGATCAGGGCGAAGCGGGCACCGCTCGCGTCGGCCTTCTTCATCTGCGCCTTGAAGCTGCCGCCGGCCCCGTGCAACAGCACGCGCAAGCCTGCGTCGCGCAGGCGCTCGGCCAGGCCGAGGGCGACGCGGCCGGCGGCCGCGCCCACGTGCACGATATAAGCGTCGGCCGGGGGCTCTGCCCCCGTCCAGCCGGTCTCGGCGAGCAGGGCGAGCAGCCGCTCCAAGCCGATGGCGAAACCGCAGGCGGGTGCGCTGCGGCCGCCGAGCTGCTCGATCAGCCCGTCATAACGCCCACCGGCGCAGACCGTGCCCTGGGCCCCGAGCCGGTCGGTCACCCATTCGAACACGGTGTCGTTATAGTAGTCTAGCCCCCGCACCAGGCGCGGGTTGACGTGATAGGCCAGCCCGGCCGCATCCAGCGCGGCGCAGACGGCGTCGAACTGGGCCCGGGCGGCCTCGTCGAGCTCGTCCATGAGCCGCGGGGCGCGCTCGATCAGGGCCTGCATGGCCGGGTTCTTGCTGTCGAGGATGCGCAGGGGATTGGTGTATAGCCGCCGGCGCGCGTCCTCGTCGAGTTCGGCCTCGTGCGCCTCGAGGTAGGCGATGAGCTTGGCGCGGTGACGGGCGCGCGCAGTCGCCCCGCCCAGGGTGTTGATCTGCAGGTGCAGGTGCGGGGCGATGCCCAGCCGCCGCCACAGGCGCGCGGTCATGAGCAGCAACTCCACGTCCAGCTCGGGAGCGGGATAGCCCAGGGCCTCCACCCCCACCTGGTGGAACTGGCGGTAGCGCCCTTTCTGCGGCCGCTCATGGCGGAACATGGGGCCCAGGTACCACAGCCGTTTGGGGCCGTCGAACAGCAGGTTGTGTTCGATGACCGCACGCACGCAGCCGGCCGTGCCCTCGGGGCGCAGGGTGAGGCTTTCGCCGTTGAGTTCGTCGATGAAGGTGTACATCTCCTTCTCGACGATGTCGGTGACCTCGCCGATGGCGCGTTGGAACAGGCCGGTGTGCTCCAGGATGGGGGTGCGGATCTCGCGATAGCCGTAAGCGGCCAGCCAGGTGCGCAGCTCCTCTTCCAGCCGCGACCACAGGGCAGTCTCGCCGGGCAGGATGTCGTTCATGCCGCGCACGGCGCGGACGTTGGGGCTCATGGGATCAATGGCCGCACAGTTCGTCCGCCAGCCGCTGTGCCGCGGTGAGATCCAGCGTACCCTCGTACAGGGCGCGGCCGGTGATGGCGCCCATGATGCCCTCGTCGGCCACCGCGCACAGGCGCCGTACGTCTTCCAGGTCGGTGATGCCGCCGCTGGCGATGACCGGGATGGTGAGGGCCTGGGCGAGTTTGACCGTGGCCTCGACGTTGACCCCGCTCATCATGCCGTCGCGCCCGATGTCGGTGTAGATGACCGCCTCCACGCCATAGTCCTGGAATTTCTGGGCCAGATCGATCACCTCGTGATGGGTGACCTTGGACCAGCCCTCCACCGCCACACGCCCATCCTTGGCGTCCAGCCCGACGATGATGTGGCCGGGGAAGGCATTGCAGGCGTCGTGCAGGAAGCCGGGGTTCTTCACCGCCGCGCTGCCGATGATCACGTAGCTGATGCCGTCGTCCAGATAGCGCTCGATGGTGTCGAGGTCGCGGATGCCGCCGCCCAGCTGGATGGGGATGTCGTCGCCGACGGCCGCGACGATGGCGCGGATGGCCGGCTCATTGACCGGCCGGCCGGCGAAGGCGCCGTTCAGGTCCACCAGGTGCAGCCGGCGCGCCCCAGCGTCCACCCAGCGCCGCGCCATGGCGGCCGGATCGCTGGAGAACACGGTGGCCGTGGCCATTTCGCCCTGTTTCAGGCGCACGCATTGACCGTCCTTCAGATCGATGGCGGGAATGATGAGCATGATGGCAGGGATGCGGGGTCAAGGGTTCCAACGGGTGAAATTTTCCAACAGGCGCAACCCATCGCGGGCGCTCTTCTCGGGGTGGAACTGCACGGCGAAGAGGTTGGCGCGCGCGCAGGCGCAGACGAATTCGTCGGGATAAGCGCTGTAGCCCACCGCCAGCTCCGGCTGCGCGGGCACCACGTAATAGCTATGCACGAAGTAGAAGCGCGCCCCGTCAGGGATGCCGGTCCACAACGGGTGGGCGTTCTGGCGCACGCTGTTCCAGCCCATGTGCGGCACCTTGAGCCGTGTGCCGTCGTGTGCGCGCAGCTCGCGCGGGAAGCGCACCACTCGGCCGGGCAGCACGCCCAGGCAGGCGGTGTCGCCCTCTTCGCTCGCCTCGAACAGGACCTGCAGGCCCATGCAGATGCCGAGGAGGGGTTTGTTCCGGGCCGCCTGCAGGATGGCCTCGCGCAGCCCCAGCGCGTCGATCGCGCGCATGCAGTCGGGGGCGGCACCCTGGCCGGGGAAGACCACCCGGTCGGCAGCGGCGAGGGCGGCGGGCTCGCTCGTGACCACCACCCGCGCATGCGGGGCCACGTGCTCCAGGGCCTTGGCCACGGAGTGCAGATTGCCCATGCCGTAGTCGATGACGGCGATGACCGGCGCGCTCACAGACTCCCCTTGGTGGAGGGCACGGCCGCGCCCAGGCGGGCATCCGGCTCGAGCGCCATGCGCAGGGCTCGCCCGAAGGCCTTGAACACGGTCTCGGCCTGGTGGTGGGCGTTGAGCCCCCGCAGGTTGTCGATGTGCAGGGTCACCGCGGCATGGTTGACGAAACCCTGGAAGAACTCGCGGATCAGGTCCACGTCGAATTCGCCCACACGCGCGCGGGTGTAGGGCACGTGGTATTCCAGACCGGGGCGGCCCGACAGATCGATCACCACGCGCGAGAGCGCCTCGTCGAGCGGCACGTAGGCATGACCGTAGCGGCGGATGCCGGCCTTGTCGCCCACGGCCTGGCGTAGGGCCTGGCCGAAGGTGATGCCGACGTCCTCCACGGTGTGGTGGGCGTCGATGTGCAGGTCGCCCTCGGCCTCGATGGTCAGATCGATCAGCCCGTGGCGGGCGACCTGCTCCAGCATGTGTTCGAGAAAGGGCACGCCGATGGCGAGCCGCGCCACGCCGCTGCCGTCGAGGTCGAGGGCTACGCGCACGCGGGTCTCCAGGGTGTCGCGGCGGATGTCGGCCGTACGGGCGGCCGCCTTGGGGGTGTTCATCGGATTGCGTCCAATTCCGCCTGCAGGGCGTCGAGAAAGACCTGGTTCTCCTCCGGGGTGCCCACCGTCACGCGCAGGCAGTCGGTGAGCAGCGGGTGGCTGCCGTGCAGATTTTTCACCAGCACGCCGCGCCGCTTCAAGCCCTCGAAGACCGCTGCCGCCTGCGGCAGACGCAGCAGCAGGAAGTTGGCCCGGCTCGGGTACACGCGCACGCCGGGCAGGGCCGCCAGGGTCAGCGCCAGCCGCTCGCGCTCGGCCACGATCGCGTGCGCCTGGGCGCTGAGGACCGGCATCTGCTCCAGGGCGAAAGCGGCCGCACACTGGCTGAGCGCGTTGACATTATACGGCAGCCGCAGCTTGTCGAACTGCTCGATCCAGCGCGGCGCGCCGACCAGATAGCCCAGCCGCAGGCCGGCCAGGCCCAGCTTGGACAGGGTGCGCATGAGCAGCAGATTGTCCCGTTTCGGTACCGCGTCGAGAAAGCTCAGGCCGCCGGTGAAGGCATGATAGGCCTCGTCCACCACCACCAGTCCGGGCGCGGCCTCGATGACGGCCTCGAGCGCCGCGCGGTCGAAGGCGTTGCCGGTGGGGTTGTTGGGATAGGCGAGGAAGATCACCGCCGGCCGGTGCGCCTGCATGGCCGCAAGCAGTGCCGCCGTGTCAAGCTCGAAGTCGGCCGTAAGCGGCACGCCGACGTAGCGCAGCCCGGCGTATTCGGCGATCAGGCGGTACATGACGAAGGAGGGCTCCACCGACAGCAGCACCGCGCCGGGACGGGCGAGCGCCAAGGCGATGATCTGGATCAGCTCGTCCGAGCCGTTGCCCAGCAGCAGCCCCAGGCCGTCCGGGATGGCGAACTCGCGCCGCAACACCGCCTGCAACTGCTGCGCGCGCGGGTCGGGGTAGCGGTTGAGGGGTACGGCGGCCAGCCTGCGCCCCAGCGCCTGCGCCAGCTCGCCCGGCAGGGCATAGGGGTTCTCCATGGCGTCGAGCTTGACCAGCCCGCGCGCATCGGGCACGTGATAGGCGGCCAGGCGCAGCAGTTCGGGGCGGATGAGGGCTTCGGGGCTCATGCGTTCGCGCTCAAAGGCGCAGATCGACACGGCGTGTGCAAACGCCTGGCGTGGCCACGTCAGCCGCCAGCCCCGCCATAGGTCCGCTCCACGTAATCCTGCACGATGGCCTGGAACTCCTCGGCGATGCGCTCGCCTTTGAGCGTGACGGTCTTCACCCCATCGACATAGACCGGGGCGACCGGCACCTCGCCAGTGCCGGGTAGGCTGATGCCGACGTTGGCGTGGCGGCTCTCGCCGGGGCCGTTGACGACACAGCCCATCACCGCCACGCGTAGGTTCTCCACCCCCGGATAACGGTCGCGCCACTGCGGCATCTGCGTGCGCAGCCAGGTCTGGATCGACAACGCCAGCTCCTGGAAGAAGGTGCTGGTGGTACGGCCACAACCCGGACAGGCGGTGACCATGGGGGCGAAGGCGCGGATGCCCATGACCTGCAGGATCTCCTGCGCCACCTGCACCTCCAGCGTGCGCGGCTCGCCGGGCTGAGGGGTGAGCGAGACGCGGATGGTGTCGCCGATGCCCTCCTGCAGTAGCACCGCCAGCGCCGCCGTGGAGGCGACGATGCCCTTGCTGCCCATGCCTGCCTCGGTCAGCCCCAGGTGTAGCGGGTAATCGCAGCGCGCGGCCAAATCGCGGTACACGGCGATCAGGTCCTGCACGCCGGACATCTTGCAGGACAGGATGATGCGGTCACCCGGCAGCCCCAGTTCCTCGGCACGGGCGGCGGACTCCAGGGCGGAGGCCACCACCGCATGGCGCATGACCACCTCGGCCTCGTGCGGGTGGGGCGAGCGCGCGTTCTCGTCCATCATGCGCGCGAGCAGCTCCTGATCCAGGCTGCCCCAGTTGACGCCGATGCGCACGGGTTTGTCGTGGCGGCAGGCGAACTCGATCAGCTGCGCGAACTGTTCGTCGCGCTTGCTGCCGCGGCCGACGTTGCCCGGGTTGATCCTCAGCTTGGCCAGGGCCTGGCCGCATTCGGGCACGGCGGCGAGCAGCCTATGCCCATTGAAGTGGAAGTCGCCCACCAACGGTACGTTGCAGCCCAGGGCGTCGAGCCGCTCGCGGATCACCGGCACCGCACGCGCCGCCGCCTCGGTGTTGACCGTCACGCGCACCAGCTCCGAGCCCGCCTGCCACAGCTCATAGACCTGGCGCACGGTGGCCTCGACGTCGGCGGTGTCGGTGTTGGTCATGGACTGCACCACTACCGGGGCGCCCCCGCCCACGGGGACGTGCCCCACCCAGACCCGCCGGCTGGGACGGCGGATGATCGCATCAGGGCCGGTCATACAGCACTCACTCCAGGGTCAGGCGGGCGACCTTCTCGCCGATGAAGGGCTTGAGGTCGATGACGTGGCCATTGTAGACCAGGCTCACGTGGGCGGCGTTGCCCACCACCAGTTTGAACGGCGGGGTGCCGCTCACCACCTCGGTGTGGCCGGCCCGCACCAGTTTGGAGAAGCGCATGCCCTTGCCGTCCACCACCTGGATCCAGGCGTCCTCCGCTGGCAGGAAACGCATGGAGACCTGGCCGCGGGCCGGTTCCTTGTCCGCTGCGGGGCTTATCTGGCTGTTCGTCGTCATCGTCGCGACGCCGGGTACAGTTGTGGCCGGCTGTGTACCCGCCGCCGGCACCGGACCCTGGCCCGGCGGCCGGACCGGCTCGGTCGCCGGTGGCGGATGTTGTGTCGCAGGGCCAGTGGCCTGAGCGTCGGCGACGGGCTGAGCAGGCGCCGGCTGCATGGCCGACGCCTCCCCCGTCAGGGCCGGTGTGCCGGTCGCCGCGGGCGTCTGCGGCCCAGACTGGCCTTCGCCCTGCAGCGGCGGCTGGGCCGGCGCCACCAGCACCTGTTCGCCCTGGCGCAGCCAGGTGTAGAGCCCCGCCACCACGGTCACGAACAGGACCGCCAGCACGAGCGGCAACACCAGCCAACGCGCCACGGGCGAGCCACCCAGGCGCACGCCGGCCGAAGGCGCGGTGATGGTGCGGGTGACGGTCTCGGCCCCGTTGACGGGGGCGATCAGGCGCTCGGGGTCCAGCTCCAGCAGGCGCGCGTAGTTGCGCACGAAACCGCGCACGAACACGGGGCTGGGCAGCGCAGTCCAATCCTCCGCCTCCAGCGCCTCGATCTGGCGCGGCGAGAGCTTGAGCCGCTCGGCCACCTCGGCCCGGCTAAGCCCCTTCGCCTCGCGCGCGGCGGCCAGCGCGGCCCCGAAACCTGGCTCGAAACCCCGGCTCACAGCGGCCTCCCGACCCGGTCATAACGACCCTGGCGCAGCCAGCGGGCCTCCTCGCTATCGGGGAAACGCCGCTCAAGCTGGGTCGCATAGGCGCCCTCCGCCAGCGCGTCGCCCAGCTGCCGCTCCACACGCACCCCCAGCCACAGTGCGCGCGCATCCAACTCAGCCACCGCCGCCGCCTGGCGCAGCAATTCGCGCGCCGCTTGCATCCGCCCCTGGCGCACCCGCAGCTCGGCCATGGCGGTCAGCGCCGGTTGCAGCCGGGGTGCGCGCCGCAGCGCCCGCTCCAAGTAGTCCTGCGCCGCCGCCAGGTTGCCCTGGTCCAGGCTGCACAGGCCGGCGTTGGTCAACGCCCGCTCGGGCGTGGCATACAATGGGTTGGCCAGCGCCGCCTCGAACTGGGCGATGGCCTCGGCATGACGGCCGCGCTGACAGAGGAACCAGCCGTAGTTGTTGTGCGCCTCGGAGTAGTTGCGCTGCAGCGCGAGCGCCCGCTGAAAACCAGCATCCGCCTTGGCGTCCTCGCCCAAGGCCGCCCACACCAGACCCAGGACGTTGTGGGCGGGGGCATAGGCATTTTCGGCGGCGAGCGCCTGCTCCAGTTCCTGCAGGGCGACGGCATACTGCCCGCGGGCATAGTACAGGGCGGCCAGTTCCGTGTGCACGCGCGCCCGCGTCTCCTCGCCGCGGTCGCGCGCGGATTGCGGCACCTGCGCACAGGCAGCGAGCAGGGCGAGGCCGGCGAGCAGGGCGACGATCTTCATGCGACGGCTTCCGTGGCCGCCTCACGCCGTAAAGTCCGGCGCGTGCGGTCCACCACCTGTCCGGCCAGCTGCCCACAGGCGGCATCGATGTCGTCCCCGCGGGTCTTGCGCGTGGTGGCGATCAGCCCCGCCGCCTGCAGAATGGCGGCGAAGGCGCGCACGCGCTCGGGCGGCGAGCGGCGGTATGCGCTGCCGGGGAAGGGGTTGAAGGGGATCAGGTTGAACTTGCAGGGCACCTCGCGGGTGAGCTCGATCAGCGCGTGCGCGTGCTCGGGCCGGTCGTTCACGCCATCGAGCAGGACGTATTCGAAGGTGATGAAATCGCGCGGGGCGTCCTCCACGTAGCGCCGGCAGGCCGCCATCAGTTCGACGAGCGGGTATTTGCGGTTGATCGGCATGAGCCGGCTGCGCAGCTCGTCGTCGGGGGCGTGCAGCGACACCGCCAGGGCCACCGGCACGCGCTCGCGCAAACGGTCCATGGCCGGCACGATGCCGGCGGTGGACACGGTCACGCGCCGGCGCGACAACCCGTAGCCGTAGTCGTCCAGCATGATGGACAGGGCGGTGGCCACGTGCTCGAAATTCAGCAGCGGCTCCCCCATGCCCATCAGCACCACGTTGGTGATGACGCGCCCTCCCCTGGGATCGCGCCCCAGGGCCTTGTTCGCCCACCACAGCTGCCCCACGATCTCGGCCACCGTGAGGTTGCGGTTGAAGCCCTGCCGCCCGGTGGCGCAGAAACCGCACTCCAGGGCGCAGCCGACCTGGGTGGACACGCACAGGGTGCCGCGGTCGTCCTCGGGGATGAACACCGTCTCGACACAGTTGCCCGGCCCGACCTCGAACAGGAACTTGCGCGTGCCGTCGGCCGCGCTCTGGCTCGCCACCAGCCGCGGCGGGCGCACCTCCGCCAGCGCGGCCAGGCGCGCGCGCAGCTCCTTGCCGAGATCGGTCATCTCGGCGAAGTCCTGCACGCCATGGTGATGCAGCCAGCGCATCACCTGGCGTGCGCGGAAGGGCTTCTCACCGATGGATGCGAACCAGGCGGCCAGCCCTGCAGTATCGAGATCGAGCAGGTTCAACGCGAGTAAATCTCCGAGCTGGGGAAGAAATAGGCGATCTCCACCGCCGCCGTCTCCGGCGCATCCGACCCGTGCACGGCGTTGGCATCGATGGACTGGGCAAAGTCCGCCCGTATGGTCCCCGGGGCGGCCTTCTTCGGGTCGGTGGCCCCCATCAGCTCGCGGTTCTTGGCGATGGCGTTGTCGCCTTCGAGCACTTGGATCATCACCGGCCCCGAGGTCATGAAGGCGACCAGGTCCTCGAAGAAGGGCTTGCCGCGGTGCACGGCGTAGAAGCCCTCGGCCTCGGCGCGCGAGAGCCATTTCATCTTGGCGGCGACGATCTTAAGTCCCGCCTTTTCGAAACGGCTGTAGATCTCACCGATCACATTCTTGGCGACGGCGTCGGGCTTGATGATGGACAGGGTGCGTTCGATGGCCACAGAGGTTCTCCGTTCGTTGCAAAACTGCGTTTCCTAAAATGCCTAAAAATAGCACGAAACCCGGCCAGCCTGAAGGCCGGTCGCGGTCCAGGGCGCTGTCTTTTGCAATGCATCTGCCAACATGCATTTCCGTCCATGTCGCGGCTTACGCCGCTCCTACAACGGCATTGTCCCGTAGGAGCGACGCCAGTCGCGACCCGCACCCCCACACACCCCACGCATACACCACGCTGCAGGTCGCGGCTTATGCCGCTCCTACGACGGCATTGCTCCGCAGGAGCGACGCCAGTCGCGACCCGACCACCCACACACCCCCCGCATACCCCACGCTGCAGGTCGCGGCTTACGCCGCTCCTACAACGGCATTGCCAGTAGGAGCGACGTCAGTCGCGACTCACACACCCCCCGCACACGCCACGCTGTAGGTCGCGGCTTACGCCGCTCCTACAACGGCATTGTCCCGTAGGAGCGACGCCAGTCGCGACCCACACACCCCAC
>JANWZL010000092.1 GCA_025054655.1 Thiobacillaceae bacterium
TCCAGGCACGCGGGTGGCAACGGGGCCGCAGCCGTGTTATAAAACGGCCAGGCGTCGACACCGCGCCCGCCGTCCGCTTCTCTCCCGACATGCCCATCCCAGCCTTTTCGGTCTGCCCGAGGCCGCCTACCGCCGCGCACCGGGCCGGCCCGCAGCGAACCCAGCAGCGCCGAGCGGCATGAACCGCGGTTTCTACATCATCATGGCGGCGCAGTTCTGCTCGGCCCTGGCCGACAACGCGCTGCTGATCGCCGCCATCGCCATGCTGCGCGAGATCGACGCGCCGGCCGAGTACGAGCCGCTGCTCAAGCTCTTCTTCACCATCTCCTACGTCGTGCTGGCGGCCTTCGTGGGCGCCTTCGCCGATTCCATGCCCAAGGGCCGGGTGATGTTCATCGCCAACAGCGTCAAGGTGCTGGGCTGCCTGCTGATGATCGGCGGGGTGCATCCGCTGTACGCCTACGCCCTGGTGGGGCTGGGGGCGGCGGCCTATTCGCCGGCCAAGTACGGCATCGTCACCGAATACGTGCCGCACAACAAGCTGGTGGTGGCCAACAGCTGGATCGAGGGGCTGACTGTGGCGGCCATCATCCTGGGGACCATGATCGGCGGCTGGCTGGTGAGCCCGATGGTGATGGAGGCCTTCCGCACCGCGGACCAGGTGCTGTTCCAGGGCACGCAGGGCAGTCTGCTCGAATACAGCATGACCGCCATCGCCCTGCTCTATGCCCTGGCGGCGCTGATCAACCTGTGGGTGCCCAACACCGGGGTGGACCACCGCCCGGCCCATGTCAACCCCATCTATCTCATCCGCGATTTCGCCCACTGCGTGGGCCTGCTGTGGCGTGACAAGCTGGGCCAGATCACACTCGCCGTGACCACCCTGTTCTGGGGGGCGGGGGCCACCCTGCAGTTCATCATGCTGCGTTGGGCGGAACAGATCCTGGGTCTGCGGCTGGACCAAGCCACCTATCTGCAGGCGGTGTTCGCCGTGGGGGTGGCGGTCGGTGCGGTGCTGGCCGGGAAACTCGTGCCCATAGACCGTTCGGTCAAGGTAATCGGCGTGGGCATCGCCATGGGCCTGCTGGCCAATCTGATGGTGGTCATCGACGATCAGACCCAAGCCATCGTGCTGATGATCGTCATCGGCGCCATGGCCGGTTTCTTCGTCGTGCCCATGAACGCCCTGCTACAGCACCGCGGCCACATCCTGATGGGGGCAGGGCATTCCATCGCCGTGCAGAATTTCAACGAAAACCTCTCCATCCTGGTCATGCTTGCCCTGTACGCACTGCTGGTGTGGGCCGATCTGTCCATCCAGGCGGTGATCATCCTGTTCAGCCTGTTCGTGGCGGTGACCATGTATCTGGTGCGGCGCTGGCATCTACACAATCTGCGCGCGCACGAGGCGGAGCTGACCCGGCTGTTGAAGGTGGCCGCCAGCCTGCACCATGCCCCACCCTCGGCCCAGGCGCCCACGGTGGCGGCCGATCTCAAGGCGGTCCTGCATCACCCGCCGGCGGTGGTGGCCAAGGTCAGGGACATCGCCGTCAAGCCCGTGCGCCGGCGCAGACGGCGGCGACGCTAGCGGGAGGTCAATCGAGCCGCACCGGGCGGTCGGGCAGTTCGTTCACCGGCTCCCCGCTGCGCGGATAGAGCGGGCGCAGCAGCGCGGTGAGGGCGGCGATGCCGGCGAGCACCCCGTCGCAATGACGGCCGGCGCGGAAATGCGCCTCCATGGCCGCACAGATGGCCTGCCAGCGTTCCGCCGGCACCTGGCGCGCAATCCCGCGGTCGGCGACGATCTCCACGTCGCGGTCGGCCATCAGCAGATAGATGAGCACGCCGTTGTTCTCCTCGGTATCCCACACGCCCAGTTCGGCGAACACCGCCAGCGCCCGCGCACGGGCGCTGCAGCCGGAGAGCAGGGGAATGAGCGGCAGGCTCGCCTCGACGGCGAAGCGCAGCTCGCCTCGGTGCTGCGCCTCGGAATCGGCGATGGCCCGCTCGATGCGGGCCATGACCGCCGGCGGGAAGGCACGCCGCGCCAGCCAGTCGGGATAGAGCAGGTGTTTGAGGACGCGCCCGAGCTTCATGCCGCCCTCACCAGCGGCCCGAGGCGCCGCCGCCGCCGAAACCGCCCCCACCGCCGCCAAAGCCACTGCCGAACCCTCCCCCGGAACCACCGCCGAAGCCACCGCCCCCCGGCCAGCCGCGGCCGCCGGCGTGCCCCCGCCAGGCGCGCTGACCGAAGCCGAGGGTGAAGATCAGCGTAAGCAGAAGGACGAAGACGGCCACGGCGAGACTGGCCGACAGCCACCAGGCGCCGAGAAAGCCGAGCGCGCCGGTGACGGCGGCGGCGGGCAGCCGGCCGATGAACAGACGCAAAAAGCCGCCGAGGACGAAGGCGAACAGCATGGCCATGGGCAGCACGCTACCCATCACGGTCGGCGCGCTATCCGATCGGCCCGGTGTCGGTGGCGGCAGAGGTTCGCCGGAGATGGCGCCGATCAGGGCGGTGATGCCGGCCTCCAGGCCGCCGGCATAATCTCCGGCGCGCAGACGCGGAATGATGCGCTCCTCGATGATGCGCTTGGCCAAGGCGTCGGGGATCGCCCCCTCCAGCCCGTACCCGACTTCGATGCGCACGGCGCGATCCTCCGTGGCCACCAGCAGTAGCACCCCGTCGTCCACCCCCTTGCGGCCCAGCCGCCACGCCTCGGCCACACGGATGCCGTACTGTTCTATGCTCTCCGGCCGGGTGGTGGGCAGGATGAGGATGGCGAGCTGACTGCCCTTGTCCGCCTCGAAACGGGCGAGCCTTGCCTCCAACGCCTGCCGCTCGGCAGGGCTTAGGACGCCACTGAGGTCGGTCACCCGCGCGGCGAGCGGGGGTACGGGCACCTGGGCCCAGGCCAGGGCCAGACCGATGAGCAGGCCCGCCAACCACCAGGCCCCCGTGACCCGCCCACGGGCGGAGGCGAGGACCGAACCGGCTGTGAGCACGGCCATGCGCGGCTCAGTAGCCGGCTGCTGTGCCCGGTGCTGCAGGGGGGGCGAACTGCACCTTGGGCGGCGCGGCCAGGGCCCGCTCGTTCTCCACCGTGAAGTTGGCCTTGACCTGGTGGCCGAACAGCATGGCGGTGAAATTGGAGGGGAAGCTGCGCACGGTGGTGTTGTAGTCCTGCACGGCCTTGATGTAGCGGTTGCGCGCCACGGCGATGCGGTTCTCGGTGCCTTCGAGCTGCGCCTGTAGGTCGCGGAAGGCGGCGTCGGCCTTCAGTTGCGGGTAGTTCTCCGCCACGGCGAGCAAGCGCGCGAGCGCGCTACCCAGCTCGGCCTGGGCCGCCTGGAACCTCTGTAAGGCGGCCGGATCGTTGATCAGTGCGGGGCTGAGCTGGATCTGCCCGACCCGTGCGCGCGCCTCGGTAACCGCACTGAGCACCTGGCGCTCGTGGGCGGCATAGCCCTTGACCGTCTCGACCAGGTTGGGCACCAGGTCGGCCCGGCGCTGGTATTGATTGAGCACCTCGGACCAGGCGGCCTTGACCGCCTCGTCCTGGGCCTGCAGGGTGTTGTAGCCGCAGCCAGACAGCAGCACGCTGACGAGGCCGAGGGTGAGGGCGATGAACAGTCTGCGCATGAGGCTCTTCCTTGCGTCGGGTCAAACAGGGCGTCCGGCCAGGATGGCGGCCATGGTGCGACGGGCGAGCACCAGGTCCTCCCAGGCGCGCGCCTTGTCGGCCGGGTTGCGGAGCAGATAGGCCGGGTGGTAGGTGACGATGAGGGGGATGCCGCGGTAGCGGTGCACCCGACCGCGCAACCGGCCGATGGCGGTGTCGGTGGTGAGCAGGCTCTGCGCGGCGAAGCGCCCCACGGCCAGGATCAGTTTCGGTCCGATCAGGTCGATCTGGCGCTCCAGATAAGGCAGACAGGCGGCCACCTCCTCGGGGCTGGGGTCGCGGTTGCCGGGTGGGCGCGATTTGAGCACGTTGGCGATATAGACGTTGTCGCCGCGCTTCAAGCCGATGGCGGCCAGCATGGCGTCGAGCAGCCGCCCGGCCTGGCCGACGAAGGGTTCGCCCTGGCGGTCCTCCTCCGCGCCCGGGGCCTCGCCGACGATGAGCCATTCGGCGCGCGGGTCGCCCACGCCGAACACGCCCTGGGTGCGGCTGCGGTGCAGCGCGCAGCGGGTGCAGGTGAGCACCGCCCGGCGCAGCGCCTCCCAATCCATGCGGGCGATCTCGGCCGGCCCTTCGCTCACCGCCGGTGCTGCGCTCGCCGCCTGGGCGGGGCGCGCGCGCAGACGCCAGCGGGGCCACAGGCCCAGTTCGCGCAGACGCTCCTGCACTGGCAGGCTCATAGGTCGAGCTTCATGACCAGGGCGTCCTCGCGCCCGTGGTCGGCCGGGTAGTAGCCGCGACGGCGGGCGATAGGGCTGAAACCCAGCCGCTGGTACAGGCGCAGTGCCGGCGCATTGCTGGGCCGCACCTCCAGGAAGATGCATGCGGCGCCGTGCTCGCGCGCGTTCTCGATCGCCTTTTGCGCCAGCCAGCGCCCGTAGCCCCTCCCCTGCCAGGCCGGGGCCACGCAACAGTTGAGCAGATGACCCTCGCCGGCGACGGCCATGACGATGTAATAGCCGATCAGCTCGCCATCGACCTCGGCCACCCAGCAGCTGTATCCGGCCTGTAGGCTGTCGCGGAAGTTGCCCAGGGTCCAGGGATAGGGGTAGGCCGCCCGCTCGATGCGCACCACCTGGACGAGATCGGTCTCGCGCATGGGGCGCAGGCGGGGCTGCACCCAAGGCTCACCGGGCTTGAGGACGGCGCTCATCGCTCGCAGGTCTTCAGGGCCACCTTGTCGCGTACATAATAAGGCTCGGCGGCCTCGGCCGGCACCCCCTCGCCGCGCGCAAACCGCGCTGCGGCCAGCCGTGCGATGGCACGGGCATGCGGGATGACCTGCGGCATGACCGCCATCAGCCGCCCAGCGTAGCGTGGCGTCATGGCCTCGGCGTAGGCGTGGAAGGCGCTGCCGCAGCCCACCCAGCCGGTGTCCGACGGCAGCGGCGCGGCCTCGGGCCGGTACAGGGCCGGGCCCTCCAGCCAGCGCCAGTCCTCCCCCGCACGCTCCAGCAGGGCGCCATACAGTTCGCCCATGCGTGCATCCAGAGCGGCGAGCACGCGTGCGGCACCGGTCTCCTCGGCCATGGCCTCCAGGCTCGTCACCCCCAGCACCGGCAGCTCCGCACCCAGTCCCAGGCCCTGGGCCACGCTGCAGGCAATGCGCAGCCCGGTGAAAGAGCCCGGTCCGCGGCCGAAGGCGATGCCGTCGAGCGCGCCCAGGGTGAGCCCGGCGGTGGCCAGCAGCTCGCGCAGCATGGGCAACAGCAGACGCGAGTGGGCCTGGCCGGCCTCGACCTCGACGGCGTGTACCTCACCGTCCAGCCATAGGGCGGCGGTACACCATTCGGTGGCGGTATCGAAGGCGAGCAGCTTCACGCGCTGAAGGGTGCGGCAAAAGGATTATTCTACGCCCGACCGCCCCCGGCGCCGGACTGCCCGGCCGCGGCGAAGAAGGCCAGTACGTCGGCCAGCGCGCGCGTGCGGCGCATGGGCGGCAGCGCCTGCCAGATGCGGCGGCCGTAGGGTTTGTCCACCAAGCGGGTGTCGCAGATCATGAGCACACCGCGGTCGTCTTCGTGCCGGATCAGGCGCCCAGCCCCTTGCTTGAGGGTGATCACCGCGTGCGGCAACTGGTGGTCGAAGAAGGGGTTGTGGCCGGCACGGCGCAGGGCTTCGAGGCGGGCGGCGAGCACGGGGTCGTCGGGCGGCTGGAAGGGCAGCCGGTCGATGACCACGAGGGTGAGGGCCTCGCCCGGCACGTCCACCCCCTCCCAGAAGCTGTGGCTGCCGAGCAGGACCGCGTTGCCACGCGTGCGGAATTCCGCCAGCAGCGCGCTGCGGCTGGCGCTGCCTTGCAGCAGCAAGGTCCAGTCCAGGCCTTCGTCGCGCAGCCTCTGCCGCACCAGGGCATGGGCCTCGTGCATGGCGCGCAGGCTGGTGAACAACAGGAAGGCGCCCCCGCGGCAGGCGCGCAGCACGGGCCAGGCGGCATCGACACAGGCGCGGGTGTATTCGGGGCTATTGGCGTCCGGCATCTGTGCGGGGACATACAGCAGGGCCTGGCGGGCATAGTCGTAGGGGCTGTCCCACAACGCCGTTCGGGCCTGCGGCAGGCCGATCTGGCCGAGATAGTGGCGGAAATCACCGCGCACGGACAGGGTGGCGGAGGTGAAGATCCAGGCGCGGGCGTCGTCCTCGAGCGCACGTGCGAACAGGCTGCCCACGTCGAGCGGGGTGGCGTGCAGCAGCAGCGAATGCGTCGTCGCCTCGCACCAGCGCACCCTCCCCTCCTGGGCAGCGGGCACGCGCCAACGCTCCAGGCGTGCGGCCGCCTCCTGGCAGCGCGCCAGGCAGTTGGCCAAACCCTCGGAGCGCTGGGCCTGGCTCTCCAGCAGTACCTGCAGGCGCGCCATGCAGTGCTCCAGCTCGGCATAGGCGGCCTGGAACACCTTCTCCTGCAGCGCACGAGCGGCTGGCAGGCGCGCGCCGGCCAACCCCAGGCTCAGGCGCAGGTCGCGCGCGGCCTTGTCCACCGCCGCCGCTGCCTGCGGCAACTGGGCGAAATCGGCCGCCGCCGCGGCCGCCTCGGCGCGCACGTCGTGTGCCAGATCGACCAGCATCCCGGTGCTGACCATCTCGCCGAAGAAGACCGAGGCGGTGTGTGGCAGCTGGTGAGCCTCGTCGAAGACCACGGCGTTGGCCGCCGGCAACAGCTCCCCTGCCCCCTCGTCCTTGAGCAGCACGTCGGCGAAGAAAAGGTGGTGGTTGATCACCACCAGGTCGGCCTCCAGGGCGCGGCGGCGCGCCTTGAGCACGAAACAGCCGCGGTGGTAGGGGCAGGCCGCGCCCAGGCAGTTGTCGCGGGTGGACACCACGCGCGCCCACACCGGCGAGTCCTCCGGCACGTCGCCGAGCGCCATGCGGTCGCCGCTGTCGCTCGCCGCGGCGAAGCGGGCGATGGCCTGCAGGTGCGCCACCTCCTCGCGCGTGGCGAGCCGCGCCTCTGCCAGCGCCCGCTCCAGATGATAGTGGCAGACGTAGTTGGCGCGCCCCTTGAGCAGGGCCACGTCGAGCGGCAGGCCGAGCGCCGCCCGCACCGCCGGGATGTCGCGCTGGAAGAGCTGGTCCTGCAGGGTCTTGCTGGCGGTGGAGAGGATGGTCTTGGCCCCGCTGAGCATGATCGGCGTGAGATAGGCCAGGGTCTTGCCGGTGCCGGTGCCGGCCTCGACCACCAGCCGGTCGCGCGCGACCAGGGCCGCCTGGATGGTTCGTGCCATTTCAAGCTGTTGTGGGCGAGGCCGATAATGCGGGATATGTCGGCTCAAGGGGCCGTCCGCGGCGAAGATCGCACCCAGTTCATCCATGGGTGCAGTGTATGAGGAGGAACGATGCACAGCAAACTGTGGCGGGGCTGGGTCCGGCTGCTCTTGGCCATGATCTTGTGGACGACGCTGGGTGCGACGGCCGAGCCGGTCACGCTCACCCTGGATCATGGCCTCGTCGCCCGTGCCGAATACCGTAAGGGGGCAGCCGACAAACCCGCCGTCCTGATCCTGCATGGTTTCCTACAGACCCATGCCTATCCCCTGGTCCATAACCTCACCGACGCCCTGGCCAGTGCCGGTTACAGCGTGCTCGCCCCCACGCTCACCCTGGGGGTGACCCACCGCAAACAGAGCCTGCCCTGCGAGGCCATCCACACCCACACCCACGAGGACAACGCGCGCGAGCTGAACGAGTGGCTGCAGTGGCTGTCGGCCCGCGGCCACTCGCGTATCGTGCTCATCGGGCACAGCATGGGCAGCGCCGAACTCCTCCTGTACCTGCGGACGCACCGGCCCAGAGCCGTGGTGCATTTCATCGCCCTGAGTCTAGTGGAGGCACAGACAGACTTGGACAGCGATCGATTGCAAAAACTGCGCTCCCACCTACAGCGCAAGCTCGCGCGCGGGGACCGCGGTACGGAGGTGCACCCACTGTCCTTCTGCCGTCGTCTACAGGGCACCCCGCAGACCTTCCTGTCCTACTACGCCATCACCCCGCAGCGCGTGCAGAGCGCGATCAAGAGTCTGCGCATCCCCGCCACCTTCATCATGGGTGGCGGTGACGATCGCCTCAGCGCGGGCTGGATCGAGCGCATCCGACGTACCGGCCAGCGCGTAGTGATCATCCCCAACGCCTCGCATTTCCTCGACGGCGAGCACGAGTTCGACCTGATCGATGTGGTGCTCGAAACCCTCAGGCAGGTGGGTTGATTTGCGTAAGCTCAAGCTACATCAGCTCTATGGCCTTATCCTGCTGCTGGTCCTGGCATTGTGGGCCGCACTTGGGCTTTATGCGCACCTGAGCCTGCGGCACCTGGCCCAAAGGAGCGAGGCAGAGGCCAGTCGCCAGGCCCTGGTGGAGATCGGGGCCGCGGTCGCGGAGCTGGAGCGGCGCCTGGAGACGATCACGCAGCAGCTGGCCGCCTGGGATGAGACGCGCCAGCACCTGAACAACCCGGAATACTACCCCCTGTGGCGCGATGTGCGCGTGCGCCACACCGGGCTGCTGCCTGAGGGCATGCGCGTGGCCCTGTATCGGCCGGACGGCACCATACTGGCGCGCGACGCGCAGGTCTTGATGCCAGCACGGCTATCACTGCAAGACCCCCGCCGGGTCATGCTGCGCTGGGAACAGGGCAAGGCCTGGTTGTATCGGGTGTTTCCCATCCCGGTGCATCCTGATGCGCGTGTGATCCTGGGTTACGGATTGATCAAGCTGGACCCGCTCGCCGAACTGCGCACACTGGGCCCCTATCGCTATGCCGATCCGGCCAGTTTCGGCTTCCGACACCATGCGGACACGACGCTCGTCCTATCTGCTCTGACCAACCACCTCCGGCTGAGCGCGCGGCCCGACCCGTCCCTGCAATCGATATTGCAGGAGGTGCATCGCCTGACTCAGTATGCCGTGATCCTGGCGCTCGCGCTTGCCGTACTGTTCCTGGTCACCCTGCGCCAACTCGTCGTGCGTCCCATGCATCGCCTGTCGGCCGAAATCGGCGCCCTGCGCGACGATCCGCAGCGCGAGGCGCCCGACGGGGAGGCGATACGCTTCCACCTCTGGGAGCTGGAGCAACTCCGGCGGACGTTCCTCGACTACCACCACCGGCTGTACAGCCTGCACCGCGAGGTGCAGCGCAGCAGCGAGCTGTTTTACCGGCAGGCCCGCCAGGATGCCCTGACGGGGGTTTACAACCGCCGTGCCTTCGATGAGGACCGCATGGCGATCGAGCGGGACAAGCGGGTATCCGAATGCACCCTGATCCTGTTCGATTGCGACCATTTCAAGGCGATCAACGACACCTATGGCCACCCCGTCGGCGACCTCGTCATCCAGGCCCTGGCGCAATGCCTGACCTCCGTCCTGCGCGCCGACGACCGCCTCTACCGGCTGGGCGGTGACGAGTTCGCCAGCCTGATGCCGGGGGCCTCCATCGAGACCGCCCTGCGGGTGGCGGAGCGCTGCCAGGAGCAGGTGCGCCGGCACGATTTCAGCCGTTACGGTATCACCGAACCGGTCACCCTCAGCATCGGCCTGGCCCACGGCGCTGCCCCGCTCGACCTGACCCAGTTGCATCGTCACGCGGACCTGGCGATGTACCGGGCCAAACAGCCGGGGCACTCGAAGATCGCGGTGTACGAGGAGGCCTTGGGCCGACTCGCCGCTCTGGTGGACAACCGGGAGATCAGCGCCGTTTACGAGGCCATCCGGCGGCCGGAGCTGCTGCAGTTCCGTTACCAACCCGTGGTGCGTCTGCCCGGCCTCGTCCCGGCTTACTGCGAGGCGCTCTGCCGCATTCGTTGCGAGGACCGGCTCATCGGCCCGGGCGCCATCTTCGCCATCGTGCAGAACCGGCGGCTGGACGTCGAATTCGATCTGGCGGTGATCGAGGCCATACGCCGCGACCTGGCGGCAGACTTGGCCGAACTGCGCCAGGGTGTGTCCATCAACGTCTCCGGCCCCGGTTTGGTGAGCGACCAGGTCATCGCCGCCCTGTTGCACCTCAAGGCGCAATTCCCGCAACGCAAACTCGTGGTGGAGATCACGGAGACGGCGCTCATCACGCAAATGGATAAGGCCACCGCCAACATCGCCCGGCTACGTGCCGCCGGCTGCCTCGTCGCCCTGGACGATTTCGGCAGCGGCTACTCGTCGCTGCGCTACCTCGCCTCGATGCCGGTGGACATGGTCAAGTTCGACATGAGCCTGATCCACCTGCTGGTCAAGGAAGATCCGCGCGAGCGTCTGATCGTACAGGACATCGCTCAGATCATCGCCACGGCCGGTTATGAGCTGGTGGCCGAAGGCATCGAGACCCCTGCCCTGCTCGAGCAGGTCATCGCCATCGGCTTCTCGCACGCCCAGGGCTACCACCTCGATCGCATCGCGCTGAAACCACCCACCCTTAAGCCGCATTCGGCTGCCTGAGTCAGGCCGCCTCGGCCATGCGCAGGGCCCCCTCCACGTCCACCGCCACACAGCGCGACACCCCCGGCTCGGGCATGGTCACCCCCACCAGATGCTCGGCCAGCTCCATGGTCAACCGGTTGTGGGTGATGAAGATGAACTGGGTCTGCTGCGCCATACGGCGCACCAGGGCGCAGAAGCGCTCGGTGTTGGCGTCGTCCAGGGGGGCGTCCACCTCGTCGAGCAGGCAGAAGGGCGCCGGGTTCAGCCGAAAGAAGGCGAACACCAGGGCCAGCGCGGTCAGGGCCTTCTCGCCGCCCGACAACAGATGGATGGAGCTGTTCTTCTTGCCCGGTGGCTGGGCCATGACCACGAGCCCCGCATCCAGGATCTCCTCACCGGTGAGGATCAGATCGGCGTTGCCACCGCCGAACAGCTCCGCGAACAGGTGGCGGAACTCCGTCCCGACCCGCTCGAAGGTCTCCTTCAGGCGCGCCCGCGATTCCGCATCGATACGGCGGATGGCCTCCTCCAGAGTGGCGGTGGCGGTGCCGAGGTCTTCGGCCTGGGCGTCGAGATAGCCTTTGCGCGCCTCGGCCGCCTGCAGCTCGTCCAGCGCGGCCATGTTGACCGGCCCCAGGGCGGCGATGTCGGCCTCCAGCCGGGTGAGCTCCGCCCTGAGCCAGGACTCCGCTCGGCCCTCGATGCCGGCGGCGCGCGCCTGGCCGAGCAGTTCCGCCTCGTCCACCCCCTGCAGTGCCTCCGCGTGGCGGGCCTCCTGCAGCTGCGCCTCCTGCAACTTCAACTGCAACTGCTGCACGCGTGCGGTGAGCGGCTCCAGGGCCCGCTCGGCGGTCAGGCGCGCCGTCTCCAGCGATTGCACGGCCGCGGTGCACGCCTCCAACCGTTCGCGGGCGGCGATCAGGGCGGTCTCGGCCGACTGCCGCTGCTCCAGGGCCTGCTGCAGCTGTGCGCGCAGCGGCGCATCCTCGGTCTCGCCCAGGGCCGTCTGCAGCCGGTCGAGCTGCAGCGCCAGTTCGAGCTGCTGGCGCTCGGCCTGGGCCAGACGTTCGGCCAGCGCCCGGTGCCGGTCCTCCAGGGCGCGCACGCGGTAGCCGCCCTCCTGCGCCTCGCGCTCGGCGCGCCGATGGGCCTCGCGCAGGCCCTGCAGCCGCTGCTCGGCCTCCTGGCGACGCAGGCGCGCCTGCTGCAAGCGGGCGCGGGTGTCCTCCAGCCGCGCCTGCGCCTCGCGCTCACGCTCCGCCGCCGTGTTGTAAGCCTCGCTCTCAGCATCGAGCTGGGCATAAAGCTCGTCGAGCTCGGCCTGGATCCGCCCGCGCCGCTCGCTCACGCGCTGCGCCGTCTCCTGCAGGCGCACCAGCTCCATCTGCCGGCGGTGGGCCACGGCCTGGGCCTCGGCGAGCTGGCGTTGTAGCGCTTCCGTGCGGCGCCGCCCCTCCGTCCAGGCGTCCTCGGCCTCGGCCAGAGCCTGCGCCAACGCCTCACCGCGCGCCCGCTCCAGCGTCAACTCCTGCCCGATGCGCTCGATCTCGCGGCTGCGGGCGAGCAGTCCGTGATGCCCCTTGTCCGGTGCGTTGAGGACTAGGCTGGCGCGGCCGACTCGATGTCCCTCGCGCGTGGCGATGAAACCGCCCGCCGGCAGCCCGGCGCGACCCTCGAGCGCGACGGTCAGATCCTCCGCCGCCCAGGCGAGAGCGAGGCGATCGGCGAGGAAGCGGGCGACGACGGGATCGTCGCTGTGCACGAGTTCGGCCAGCGGGCGCAGCCGCGGATCGCTGAGCGCCAGCTCGAGCGGCGGGGCCTGCCCTTCCACGGCGGGCAGGGCCAATTCGAATCGGGTCTGTGGCGGCTCCGCCAGCCACTGCACCGCCGCCTCCACCGTCAGGGCGGCGAGCGCCTCGCCCAGCGCCGCTTCGACCGCCGTCTCCCAACCCGGCTCCACTGTGATCGCCTGCCACAGCCGCGGCACCGACGCCAGGCCCAGACGCTGCAACCAGGCCTCGCCTGCATGCTCGGCCTGCCTGACCGCCTGCTGCAGCTTCTCCAGTGCGGCCTTCTGCGCCTCCAGGCGGTGCAGCTGGCGCTCGACCTCGCTCAGGGCCGCGCGCGCCTGGCGCACGGCCACCTCCAGCTGCGGCAGCTCGGCGTGCGCCGCCTGCAGATACTCATCCAGCGTCTGCACGCGCGCCTCGCCCTCCTCAAGCTCGGCCTGCAGCCGCTCGAGATGCGACTCATCGAGTGCGGCCAACCCTTCGCGTTCCTGCAGCAGCCGCAATTCGCGTGCCTTGAGCTGCTCGATCAGCCTATCGGCGTGTCCCTGGTGGGCCTGTTCCAGCCGCACGGTCTGCTCGAGCTGGCTCACCTCGGCCTGCAGCGCCGCCACCGCTGCCTGCGCCGCGCGCCATTGCTCCTCGGCCGCGGGCAGCCCCTCCCCCACCTCGACGGCGCGTGCGGCCAACTCCTGCGCCTGGGTGTGCGCCTGACTGCGTTCGTCCTCGACCGCGGCGATCTCCGCCTGCAGGCCCGTGATCTCACGCGCCAGCGCCTCCTGGCGTTGCAGGGCGGCCTGTCGCTCGGCCGTCAGACGCTGGCGGGTGTCGTGGCGATGGCGTAGTTCCTGCTCCAGCCGGGCGACCTCCCCGCCCGCGGCGTAGTAACCGGCCTGCGCCTGGTTCATCCGCTCGCTGGCGTCGAAATGATCCACCCGCGCGCGCTCCAGCTCGGCCTCCAATCGGCGCTGCTCGCCCTTCTGCGCCTCGATGGCGGTGTGCGCCTGCTCCAGTTCGCGCGCCAGCTCCGCCTGGCGCGCCCGCGCTTCGTTGCGGCGGGTGTAGGCGAGCCAGCGCGTCTTCAACTGGCGCTCGGACTCCAGGGCGTAATAGCGGCGCGCCACCTCGGCCTGCACCGTCAGCTTCTCCAACTGACGGGCCAGTTCCGCACGCAGGTCGTCCACCCGGGCGAGGTTCTCGCGCGCATCCCGCAGCCGCGACTCGGTCTCGCGCCGGCGCTCGCGGTACTTGGACACCCCTGCCGCCTCCTCCAGATAACCGCGCAGCTCCTCCGGGCGCGCCTCGATCAGGCGCGAGATCATGCCCTGCTCGACGATGGCGTAAGCATCGCCCCCCAGACCCGTGCCCAGGAACAGGTCGGCCATGTCGCGCTTGCGCACGTGCACGTCGTTGATGAAGTAGCTGGATTCGCCGCCGCGGGTGAGCACCCGCTTGACCGAGATCTCGGCGTAACGCGACCACTGGCCCGGTGCGCGTCCATCGCCGTTGTCGAACAGCAGCTCCACCATGGCGCGCGCGGCCGGCCTGCGCGTAGCCGAGCCGTTGAAGATCACGTCCTGCAGCGACTCCCCACGCAGCTCGCGCGCCTTCGACTCGCCCAGCACCCAGCGCACGGCGTCGATGACGTTGGATTTGCCGCAGCCGTTGGGTCCCACCACGCCGGTGAGCATGGCCTGGGTAGGGATGGTGACCGGATCGACGAAGGACTTGAAACCGGCCAGGTGGATGTGTTTCAGGCGCAAGGCGGTCGGCGGCGCAGCGGTTTTATAATGAATCTGACATTTTAACTTTTCCGCCCTCCGCCATGCCCACCCAGCCCTCCAAGGACCTGGAGACCTTCCCCAACCCGGCGCCCGAGCGCGACTACCAGATCCACATCGAGATCCCCGAGTTCACCTGCCTGTGCCCCAAGACCGGGCAGCCCGACTTCGCCACCCTGATCCTGGACTACATCCCCGATCAGCGCTGCGTCGAGCTCAAGAGCCTCAAGCTGTACATCTGGTCCTTCCGCAACGAGGGCCATTTCCACGAGGCGGTCACCAACCGCATCCTGGGCGATCTGGTGCAGGCGCTGGAGCCGCGCTATGCCCGGCTCGTGGCCCGCTTCTACGTGCGCGGTGGCATCTTCACCACGGTGGTGGCCGAGCACCGGCGCGCGGGCTGGCAAGCCCCCGCGCGCGTGGAGTTGATGGACTTCCCACTGCAATCCAACTTCCGCTGACCTTCCTGCGATCCCAATCATCCGCCACCTGCATCCATGTACCTGGGCATAGACTTCGGCACCAGCGGCGTGCGTGCCTGTGTCATCGCCGCTAGCGGTGAGATCGACGCCTTCGAGCGGGTGGAGCTCGGGCCGGTCGAGGACTATGCCGCCGCCGGGCTGTGGCAGGAGGCCCTGTACGCAGTGATCACCCAAATCCCTGCCGGCAGCCGCCGGCGCATCGCGGCGCTGGCGCTGGCGGCCACCTCGGGCACGGTGCTCGCCTGCGACGAGGCGCTGAATCCCGCGCATCCGCCGCTCATGTACGACGATGCACGCGCCGTGGCGGAGGCCGCGGACATCGCCCGTGCCGGCGGCGAGGACAGCCCAGCCGCCGCGGCCAGCTCAGGGCTCGCCAAGGTGCTGTGGCTCAAACGCCAGCTGGGGCTCACGCGGGCACGGTTGTACCTGAACCAGGCCGACTGGCTGACCGCCCGGTTGTCTGACCGGGTGGGGCTGACCGATTACCACAATGCGCTCAAGATGGGCTTCGATGTGGAGCGCCTGGAATGGCCGGCCTGGGTGGAATACCTGGCGGACGTGGACTATCTGCCCCAGGTCCTCGCCCCGGGCAGCGCCATCGCCTGTGTCGCGCGTCCACGCGCACGCGAACTGGGCCTCGATCCCGACTGCCTGGTGCGCGCCGGCACCACCGATTCCATCGCCGCCTTCCTCGCCGCGGGGGTGCGCGCCCCGGGCGAGGCGGTCAGCTCGCTCGGCAGCACACTGGTGCTCAAGCTCCTGTCGTCGCGGCGCGTAGAGTCCGGCGCCTATGGCGTGTACAGCCATTGGTTCGGGGCCCTGTGGCTCGCCGGCGGCGCCTCCAACGCCGGCGGGCGGGTGCTACGCCAGCACTTCGCCGACGGCGAGATCGAGACCCTCAGCCGGCTGATCGACCCCGACACCGACAGCGGTCTGGACTACTACCCGCTGCCCGGCACGGGCGAGCGCTTCCCCATCAACGACCCCACCCTGCCACCGCGCCTGTCGCCGCGGCCGTCCGAGCGCCATCGCTTCCTGCACGGCCTGCTGGAGGGTCTCGCCCGCATCGAGGCGCTGGGCTACCGGCGCCTGACGGAATTGGGCGCCAGCGCCCTGGTCTCGGTCACAAGCTGCGGTGGCGGTGCGCAAAACCCGGTCTACACCCGCATCCGCGCGCGTGCGCTGGGGGTGCCGGTGCGTGTGGCGCAGCGACAGGAGGCCGCCTATGGCGCTGCCCTGCTCGCCCGCGACGGCACCGATCTGTTCCCGCAGGCGCCCGCATGAGCACGGCCGGACTGTGCATGGACCTGGTCCTGCCGTGGAGCTGGCGCCCGCTCGCCGCCGGGCAGTCAGACCGCCTGTGGGCGCACACCGGCCGCTTGCTGCGGGTGGTCAACCTGTCCGAGGGGCAGACGGTGCGGGAGTTGGCCACTGATGCCGCCCATGCCCGCCTGGAGGCCAAGCTGGACCTCCTGCTCACCTTGCTGGCGGAGACGCTGCAACCCACGGTCGCGCCGACGTCGGCGACCCTCAGCCTCTCCACCGATGGCTGCAGCCTGCCGCTGCAGGGCAACTGGCAGGCGGGCGATGGCGGGGTGCTGCAGCTCTATCTCGCGCCCGCCCTCGCCCTGCCCGCGCAACTGCCCAGCCGCATACGGGGCCTCGACCAAGGACGCGCCCAGCTGCACTGGCCCGACATGCCAGCGGAAGTCCGCGAGCAGTGGGAACAGTGGCTGTTCCGCCAGCACCGCCGCAGCGTGCAGGAACACCGCAGGCAGGGCTGAAGCTACCGCACCGGCCCAAGGCGCTGCATCACACCCATCATTGCGACCCACGGGCCAGGCGCGAGTGACTCGCGTCGGCGACAGCGCCCAGCGCCCGCCCGTGTTGGATCACCGTGTGAGTGCCGACGTCCCTGGTCTCGTGCGTGCCAGCGGCATTAGCGCGGGCCGCGTCAACGACCCAGCCGCGCCAAGAGCACGGGGTGAGTACGGAGGGGGCGCTACACCCAGGGGTAGGTGTTAAAGCACCCGTAGCATCGATCGATGCAGTCGATCGATGAGTCAGGATATTTCGATTGGACTTGAATAAATAGCACATAAATACTAGCCATCACATTAGCACATGCTAATGAACTGATGATCAAGTCCACAGAAAGGAGTCTGAACATGTCCGAACTGACCCAAGCCGTAACCGGTATGCCGCGTCTGAACGAACCGGCGCCCGAATTCGAGGCGCGCACCACCCACGGGGTGAAGAGGCTTGCCGACTACCGGGGCAAGTGGCTGGTACTGTTTTCGCACCCGGCCGACTTCACCCCTGTATGCACCACCGAGTTCATCGCCTTCGCCAAGTACTACCCGGAGTTCCAGAAACTCAACTGCGAGCTGCTGGGCCTGTCCATCGACAGCTACTACGCCCATGTGGCCTGGGTGCGCAACATCAAGGAGCGCTTCGGGGTGGATATCCCCTTCCCCATCATCGAGGACCTGTCGATGAAGGTGGCGCGCGCCTACGGCATGATCCACCCGGGGGCGGCCGATACGTCCGCGGTGCGGGCCACCTTCGTCATCGACGACAAGGGCGTGCTGCGCGCCATGATCTACTACCCCATGACCAATGGCCGTTCCATCCCCGAGATCCTGCGCCTGGTGGCGGCGCTGCAGACCTCGGACAAGTACAAGGTGGCCACCCCCGAGGGTTGGCAGCCGGGTGACAAGGTGATCGTGCCGCCACCGCAGGACGTCGCCGCCGCTGAGGCGCGCCTTGCCGAAGGCTACGAGTGCACCGACTGGTACTTCTGCAAGAAGTCCTTGTAAACTCACCCAACCCTGCACCCCACCCCGCGCGGTGGGGTGTCTTCTATGCCGCTGGTCATGAACACGACAACACCCCACGCTCACGAGCTTGCTGCGCAAGCGACCGCTCTGCGTCTGAAGAACTTTCCCATCGCCTGGTTCGCCGTCATCATGGGGCTCGCCGGCCTCACCCTGGCCTGGGCCCGCACCGAGCGTCTGTTCCGTCTCGACCTCGCCATCAGCCCCTGGCTTGCCGCCCTGACCGGCCTGGTCTTCGTGCTGCTGGCGGGGGTGTACACGCTCAAGGTCATCCGCCATGCGGACGCCGTCAGTGCGGAGTTCGCCCACCCGGTCAAACTGGCCTTCGCCCCCACCGTCTCCATCGCCCTCATCTTGCTCGCCAGCGTCACCCAGAGCGGCCTGCCCGGCCTGTCTTGGTGGCTGTGGTCGGTGGGTGCGGCCCTGCATCTGATCCTCACCCTGTACGTGCTGTCGGCCTGGATGCACCGCGGCGGCTTCGAACCCGCCCACCTCAACCCGGCCTGGTTCATCCCCGTGGTGGGCAACATCCTGGTGCCGATCGCCGGGGTGAATCACGCGCCCGCGGACCTGTCCTGGTTTTTCTTCAGCCTTGGACTATTCTTCTGGCCGGTGCTGAGCGCCTTGTTGTTCTACCGCCTCATCTTCCATCCCGCCCTACCCGAACGCCTGCTGCCCACCCTGTTTATCTTCATCGCCCCTCCGGCCGTGGGCTTCATCGCCTACTACAGCCTCGTCGGCGAGGTGGACGCCTTCGCCCGCATCCTCTATTTCGTGGCACTCGCCTTCAGCCTGATCCTGTTCAGCCAGTCGCGCCACGTCCTGCGCCGCAGATTCTTCCTTTCGTGGTGGGCCTATGCCTTCCCCCTCGCGGCCATCACCCTGGCCACGTTGATCATGGCCGAGGACAGCGGCTTGGCGTTCTATCACCGCCTGGGTGCTTTGCTGCTGGCCATCCTCACCCTGGTGATCGCGGGGCTTGCCGCTCGCACCGCGGTGGCCGTGGTGCGGCGGGAGATCTGCGTGCAGGATGGCTAGACCCGCGTCATGGGTTATCTGCAAGATCCGCGCGTATTGTTCGCCGCCGAGCGCACCCTGCTCGCCTGGAACCGCACCGCGGTCGCCCTGATGGGGTTCGGCTTCCTGGTCGAGCGCTTCGGCCTGTTCTTGCACGTCATGTTCCCACACAAGGCGCAGCCGCTGCACCATGGCCTCTCGCTCGTCATCGGCGTGGCCTTCATCCTGCTCGCTGTGGCGCTGTTGCTCCTGTCCGTGCGCCAGTACCGACGGGTGGTGGCCGGCCTGGGGGCGGGCGAGGTGCCGGCGGGCTACTGGATCCATGGCGGCGTGCTGACCAACCTCGCCCTGGCCATCCTGGGGATGATGCTCGCCGCCTACCTCGTCCTGCTGTGACCGCGTGGGCACGGATACGGCGGAACAAAGGACCGCAGGCAGTATAGACCTCGGTAGCGGGTGGATCGCCTCAGGCCCACCGGGACAAAATCCTCGTTGGGCAGCTCGAAAAACCTGCTGCGCGTCAGGATGGCGGCGTTGCGCAGTGCTCGGAAGCCCGCCTATCTGCTTGATGTGTCTGGCATCCTGCGCTCCGTGCGCCTTGCCCGCCAACCGCTCCTGACGGTTTTTCGAGGTGCCCCGTTGCCTGTTTCTGCCCGGGTGGCGTCACTCGCCATCTGCGCAGGGGCTATCATCGTGTACGGCCTTGGGCGACTGTGCTAGGCTTGGGATATGACCACGATCGTGTTCGACTCCTACGCCTTGGTCAAACGCCTGAAAGAAGCGGGATTTACCGAACAGCAGGCCGAGACCCTGATCGATGCCGCCAAAGATGCCTTGGTCCAGCTCGCAACCAGGGAAGATCTGGAAAACCTCAAGAAAGACCTGAACAGAGACCTGACGATACGGTTTGGCATCATGCTCGCGGCGGCAGTCGGCATTTTGACCGCCATCCTCAAAACACCTTTGGGCTGAACGGTTCTAGTCAGCGTCAGGAAACCTCTGAATAACCAGGCTGCGCGGCCGGACGGCGGCGTTGCACGGTGCTCGACTGCCTCGCCTCACTTCTTGTCATGTCTCGGTCGCTGCGCTCCGTGCGCCTTGCCCCTTAAGCCGCTCGCAACGGTTTTTCAGGATTTCTTTGGCTCTTGGGCAGATCCGTTAGGCCGGAATCCGGGCAGGGATGCGATGCACCATAGATGCATGCGTAGGGCGCGGGTAGCGCTTCGCGCCCTCAACCACGGCGGTGCCCCGGCGGTCTGTGGCCTCGCGCTCACAGATCACCGTTGGCCGCCGCGCGCATGATCTCGTCCATCTTGTCACGGATGTCGATGGCATGCCGCGCAAGCTCCGGGTGGATGCCCATACTGCCGCGGATGGTGTCGAGCCAGGCGAGGTCCCAGTCCAGGGTGATCACCCAGATGTTCTTGTCGGCGTCTTCCATCACGGCGATGCGGCAGGGCAGGAAGGCCACCGCCTCGGGGGCGAGCCGCAGCACCTCGCGCCCGGCGGCGATGTCGCAGTAGTGGAACACCTCCACGCGCGGCGCGGTGCGGTCTTCCAGTACCGCGACGAAGTCCTTCCACATGGGGCTGTGGCCGACCAGCTTGAAGTTGAGCTGGTTGGCCCGCAGCTTCATGGACTCGACCACGTCGTCGAAGCTGAGGCCTTCCTTGGCCTTGTACTTGATGGCCATGAGGTTCATCACGTCGCGGATGCCCAAATTGCCGAGGAAGGGCATCATGGCCTGCATGAGCGTGGTCTTCTGCCGGCGGTCGATCACCGGCGCCATCTCGTAGTGTTTCTTCTGCGGCGGCGCCTTGATGGTGTTGATCCAGCTGAATAGGCCCAGGTAGGCGATCAGGTTGGGGATGTTGGTGCCAGGCAGGAAGAAGGGGTTGGCCGGCGTTGCGGCCGGCTGAGTCTGCTGCTGGGCGGCGGACGGCAAGGCCAGGGTCAGGATGAGCAGCGTGGCGATTACACGTGTACGCATGTATCTCCTTCAGATGCGTCAATCAAGGGGCAACCGTGGACAGTCCCAAGGACTTCCAGTCCAGCATGCCACCACGATACCACTATGACTTCCTGGCGTCACGGTCACGGAAGCGCTGACTGGCCCTAGCCCACTGCCAGCAGAGCTGCGCAGATAGGGGCGCATTTTCGCCCTGTCTCGACTCTCACTCAGCATTACAAGCTTGCCACCAAGCATATCAACATGCTCAGTGCCTACTTGTCACCCGTAAGATCATAAACCTGTTTGTTGAACAGCTCAGGCCGTTTAGAGGACCAGTTTTTGAGTGCTTTGATGGGTGTGATGTGACCGAGGGCCTTCTGTGGGATGGACTGGTTATAGAGAGCGGCGTACCGCAACAAGGTCTGTTCCAGCTTCGGCCGCAGCCGAAACGGGTGGTGGCCAGCACCTCGCTGATGCGGCCATTGAAACGCTCGACCATGCCGTGGGTCTTAAGATGGCGGGGGCGGATCAAGCGGTACTCGATGCCGTGTGTCTGGCAGAGGCGGTCGAAGGGGTGTTCGCCGGTGGGGTGCTCACCGCTGGCGGCGAAGCGGTCGGTGATACGGCTTGC
>JANWZL010000042.1 GCA_025054655.1 Thiobacillaceae bacterium
ATCGACGGTCGCGAGGCGGTGAGCTTCCTGCGCTCGATCAAGGAGAGCCTGGAGGACCCGGCACGGCTGCTGCTGGAGCTGTGAACGCCTGAACCCGGCAGGCCGCGGCCCGGCGGCACGCCGCACCATCCGGGCGGCGGAACGCGCTCCGGTTGTGGCCCTGCATTTTGGCCCTGCGGGCCTGCATGCGGGCTACGCGGGCTTCGTCCAAACGAGGCCGGCGGAGGGATCAAACCGCTTGGCACCCCGTAGCGCCAAGCACCCTGTAGGGCGGCTTCGCGCAGCAAGCCGCCGCGCTCTGCGCCCGGCCGCACGTCCGGGCAATGCACGCCTGCGACTGCGTGAACGGCGGTGCGCCAGGGCGCGAAGCCGCCCTAGGGTTGCGGCTGCTCAGACGTAGACGTAATCCTGCAGATGCCCCGCCAGCTCCTTCACCGGCAGGCGGGTGTAGTCCTTCTCCAGGGTGTCGCTGACGAGGTTGCGCACGTGCTGCGACAGGCGTTGGTTGAGCAGGCCCATGAAGTGGGCCGAGGCGACTAGGATCAGGCGGTCGTAGGCGCGGTTGACGCGGCCTTCCTCCAGCACGCGGGCGACCTCCTGGGCGAACACCTCGGCCTCGTGTTCCTTCGGTGAGGTGGGCGGGGTGTAGCTGCCAGAGCCCTGGTAGTTGCCGTTGCGGTCGCTCACCAGGTTGGCCGCCTTCTCGCGGCTTTCCGGGTGGTCCAGTTCCTTCACCAGTTCGAGCCCCTTCTTCGGGCCGTGGTTGGCGTAGAGCTTGGCATGACTGGCATTGGCCACCAGGATCCAGGTCACTGACATGGCAGTCTCCATCGAGGTTGACTGGGAACGGGCAGGGCGCACGCAGCGATTTGCGTGCGGATGGGAGCGGGGAGTTGGCCCCGAGCGTGTTCGGGCTTAAACCGTTTTGTCACACTTCCAATCTAGCACCGCGGCGGGCGAGATCAAAGCGGGGGGTCGAAATGGGCGCGGGCGGCGCGGGCGAGGGCGTCGAAGGCGGTCTCGCCCACATCGGTCAGCTCGAAGCGCGGCCCATCGGCGGCCTGCGGGTAGTTGCGGCCGAGCGAGCGGGCGTAGGCAGGGTCGTAGTGGCTGTGCAGCAGTTCGGCCACCAGGCCGTCCCAGTCGCCGGCCGCGGCCAGGGCCTTCCAGCGGCTGACGCGATCGTGCCCCTGCAGCCGGGTGAGGCAGTCGAGCTGACGGGCCAGCGCCGCGGGGTCGGCCAGGAAATGCGGGTAGTCGGCCTTGAGCAGGGCGATGCGCAGCGGCAACGCCGCCTCCAGGGTGAGGCAGGGGCTGGCGCGCAGCCGCTGGAGCAGCGCTTCGGGCATGTGCAGGCGGCCGATCTTTTTGCTTTCCGACTCGGCGAACACGGGACGGGCCGGGTCGAAGCGGCGCAGGGCGTGCCAGAGCAGGCTCTCGAAGTGCTTCTGCGTGGGTTGCGCGGTGTGCGGATAGGCCCCCAGCACCGAACCCATGTGCGCCGCCAGGCGTTCGAGGTCCAACACCTGGGCACCGGCGCGTTCGAGGGCGCGCAGGAAGCGGCTCTTGCCTACCCCCGTGCGGCCGCAGACGACGACGAAGCGCAGCCTCTGCGGCAGGGTGTCGAGTTCGGCCACCACCGCGCGCCGATAAGCCTTGTAGCCGCCTTCGAGCTGGGCGGCGTCCCAACCCACGGCGCGCAGCACGGTCACCATCGCCCCGCTGCGGTTGCCGCCGCGCCAGCAATAGACCAGGGGGCGGTAGTCGCGCGGCCGGTCGGCGAGGTGGGTCTCCAGGTGGCGGGCGATGTTGCGGGCGACCAGGGCCGCACCCACCTTCTTCGCCATGAAGGGGGAGTGCTGCTTGTACAGCGTGCCCACCCGTGCCCGTTCGGCGTCGTCGAGCACGGGCAGGTTGACCGCGCCGGGGATGTGGTCCTCGGCGTATTCGGCGGGTGAGCGCGCATCGATCAGCTCGTCGTAGGCGTCGAGCTGGTCGAGTGTGGCCACGCCCGACTTGCGGGCGGCGGCCGCAGGGCTGGCACACTGCATCGCCTACACCTTTTCGCGCAGCAGGCGCGCCTTCTCGCGCTGCCACTCGCGCTCCTTCTCGGCCGCCCGCTTGTCGTGCAGCTTCTTGCCCTTGGCCAGCCCCACCTCCAGCTTGATCCGCCCCTTTTTGTAGTGCAGGTCGAGCGGCACCAGGGTGTAGCCGGCGCGTTCGACTTTGCCGATCAGCCGCTTGATCTCTTGGGCGTGCAGCAGCAGTTTGCGCGAGCGGGTGGGATCGGGTTTGACATGGCTGGAGGCGGTGGGCAGGGGGCTCACATGGCAGCCGATCAGCCACACCTCGCCCTTTTTCAGCACCACATAGGCCTCCTTGAGTTGCACGCGACCGGCGCGGATGGCCTTGACCTCCCAGCCTTCCAGCGCCAGTCCCGCCTCGTAGCGTTCCTCGATGAAGTATTCGTGGAAGGCCTTTTTGTTCTCGACGATGCTCATGCGTGCGGACAGGGCGATATTTCGTGTATTTTACAGCCCCCGTCATCCCTGCCCGCTGCGATCTTGGCTGCCGTCGAAAAATCCGTCCTCGTGCCCTATACCCCCGTGCAGATGTATGAACTGGTCGATCGGGTCGAAGACTATCCCCTGTTCCTGCCCTGGTGTGGCGGTGCCGAGGTGCACCTGCGCACCGCGGAGCTGACCGAGGCCACCTTGCACATCCGTTACATGCACATCCACCAGGCCTTCACCACCGTCAACCGCAAGGTCTATCCGCACGAGATGCACATCCGCCTGAAGCGCGGCCCCTTCCGCCACATGGAGGGCTGCTGGTTGTTCAAGCCGCTGGGCGCGGCGGCCTGCAAGGTGGAGCTCAAGCTGCAGTACGAGTTCGCCAGCCATTTGCTGGACAAGGCCCTGGGGCCGGTGTTCGGCTACATCGCCAACAGCCTGGTGGATGCCTTCGTGCACCGGGCCGAGCAGGTGTATGGGGCGGTATGAGCCAGATCCGCGTCGAGGTGGTCTATGCCCGACCGGACCGGGTCAAGCGGGTGAGCCTCACGCTGCCGGAGGGCGCCACCGTGCAGCAGGCGATCGAGCAGTCCGGCATCCTCGACGAGTTTCCGGACATCGACCTGGCGGGCCGCAACAAGGTCGGGGTGTGGAACAAGCTGGTCAAACCGGATCAGGTCCTGCGCGACCAGGACCGGGTGGAGATCTACCGCCCTCTGATCGCCGACCCCAAGGAGGTGCGCAAACAGCGAGCGGCGGAGGGCAAGGCGATGAAGAAGGGCGGCGGTGAGCTGAAACCCAAGTCCGCCGAGGCTGCAGCCACGACACCCGCACAGGGGCAGGGCGATGAGCCCTGAGCCGCCTCGTGCGGCAGGGATGGCGTCGAGCGGGATGGTCGGCGTAGAGGGGGAATGAGCCGCCGCGGCCGTCTCAGCGGCAGTGCTGTTCGAGAAAGCGTTGCCGCTCGGCCACCGCCGCCTCGCGCTCGGCCGCGCTCATGGGCTGCCGGCGGCCGTCGGCGTCCACGCGCAGCGGCCGCACGTCGCTGCGCTGCAGCAGGGCGAGCTGTTCGCGCGCCTGCCGGCAGGACTCGGCTCGCTTGCGCTGGGCCTGCTCGTCCAGGCGGCGGCCCTCTTCCTGCTCTTGCGCCTGGCGGCGCTTGAGTTCGGATTCGAGCAGCTTGTCGGCCAGGGCCTTGCGCGCCTGGGCGGCCTCGGCCTCCTGGCTGCGGCCGGTGTTGACCGTCTGCACGGGCTGCTGCGGCGGGGGGACGTCGGAGTAATGCACCCGCCCCTGGGCGTCGGTCCACTTGTACACACCGGCGTGGGCGGCGGGGCCGGCGACGAGCAGGGCAAGGCAGCCGGCGAGTGCGGCGGGGCGGCGGAAGCGGGCGGCGGTGCGCATGGTCTGTAGTCGTCCTCCTGCCTGTATAATGCCTTTTTGTGCCTGGGGCAAGCTGCCATGCGGATCATCCAGAAAGCCCTCACATTCGACGACGTCCTGCTCGTCCCTGCTTATTCCGAGATCCTGCCGCGCGATGTGAGCCTGCGCACCCGGCTCACCCGCACCATAAGCCTAAACATCCCCGTGCTGTCGGCCGCCATGGACACGGTGACGGAAGCGCGCATGGCCATCGCCATCGCCCAAGAGGGCGGTATGGGGATCGTGCACAAGAACCTGTCGGTGCGCCAACAGGCGACGGAGGTGGCCAAGGTCAAGCGCTACGAGGCCGGCGTGGTCAAGGATCCGGTCACCATACGGCCGGACATGAGCGTGCGCGATGTGCTGGCGCTCAGCCGCCAGCACAAGTTCTCCGGTCTGCCGGTGGTGGACGAGGCCGGCAAGGTGGTGGGCATCGTCACCAACCGCGACCTGCGCTTCGAGACCAAGCTGGATCAGCCCATCGCCCGCATCATGACCCCGCGCGAGCGGCTGGTGACGGTGAAGGAGGGCGCCAGCCGCGAAGAGGTCATCGCGCTGCTGCACAAGCACCGCCTGGAGCGGGTGCTGGTGGTGAACGACGCCTTCGAGCTGAGGGGCCTGATCACCGTCAAGGACATCCTCAAATCGACCGAATTCCCCAACGCCTGCAAGGACGAGCTGGGCCGCCTGCGGGTGGGCGCGGCGGTGGGCGTGGGCGGCGATACCGAGGAGCGCGTGGCCGCGCTGGTGGAGGCGGGGGCAGACGTGCTGGTGGTGGATACCGCGCACGGTCATTCCAAGGGCGTGCTCAAGCGGGTGGAATGGATCAAGGCGCACTTCCCCCAGGTGCAGGTCATCGGCGGCAACATCGCCACCGGCGAGGCCGCGCGGGCGCTGGCCGATCATGGCGCGGACGCGGTCAAGGTGGGCATAGGCCCTGGCTCCATCTGCACCACCCGCATCGTCGCCGGCGTGGGGCTGCCGCAGATCACGGCGGTGGCCAACGTGGCCGAGGCGATGGCCGACAGCGGGGTGCCCATCATCGCCGACGGCGGCATCCGCTACTCGGGCGACATCGCCAAGGCGCTCGCGGCCGGCGCCCATGTGGTGATGCTCGGGGGTCTGCTGGCCGGCACCGATGAGGCCCCGGGCGAGATTGAGTTGTATCAAGGCCGATCGTTCAAGTCCTACCGCGGCATGGGATCGCTCGGAGCCATGCAGAAGGGCTCCAAGGACCGCTATTTCCAGGACAACGAGGCCAACGTGGAGAAGCTGGTGCCCGAGGGCATCGAAGGGCGCGTGCCCTACAAGGGCAGCGTGCTGAACGTGCTGCACCAGTTGATGGGCGGGTTGCGCTCGGCCATGGGTTATCTCGGCTGCCCCGACATCGAACACCTGCACGCCCGTGCCACCTTCGTCGAGATCACCGCCGCCGGCATGCGCGAATCGCACGTGCACGACGTGCAGATCACCAAGGAGGCGCCCAATTACAATGTCTGAGGTTGGGTCAGCGGGACACGGGGTCGCCTGTTCCCTGTCTCCCGAGCCCTGTCCTCCCCTTCCAACATGCACGACAAGATCCTCATCCTCGATTTCGGCTCGCAGTACACCCAGCTGATCGCCCGCCGGGTGCGGGAGTGTCAGGTCTATTGCGAGCTGCACCCCTATGACGTGGACGAGGCCTTCATCCGCGCCTTCGCGCCCAAGGGCATCATCCTCTCGGGCGGGCCGGCCTCGGTGACCGAGGCCGCCACCCCGCGGGTGCCGGATGTGGTCTTCCGGCTCGGGGTGCCGGTGCTGGGCATCTGCTACGGCATGCAGGCGATGGCGGCACAGCTGGGCGGCGAGGTGGTCAACGCCAAGCAACACGAATACGGCTATGCCGAGGTGCGGCTGCACGGGCACTCGCGGCTGCTCGCCGACATCCAGGACCGCTGCGATGCGGACGGGGCCTGTTGGTTGGACGTGTGGATGAGCCACGGCGACCGGGTGGAGCGCCTGCCGCCCGGCTTCAGGGTGATCGCCGAGAACGCCGCCACCCCCATCGCCGGCATGGGCGACGACGCGCGGCGGTTCTATGGCTTGCAGTTCCACCCCGAGGTCACCCACACCCTGCAGGGCAAGGCCATCCTGGCGCGCTTCGTGCACGACATCTGCGGCTGCGGGCACGACTGGAACATGCCGGACTACATCGACGAGGCGGTGGGCCGCATCCGCTCCGAGGTGGGGGCGGAGGAGGTGATCCTGGGGCTGTCCGGCGGGGTGGATTCCTCGGTGGCCGCGGCCCTAATCCACCGGGCCATCGGCCCGCAGCTGACCTGTGTGTTCGTGGACAACGGCTTGCTCAGGCTGAACGAGGCCGAACAGGTGATGCAGACCTTCGCGCGCAACCTGGGGGTGAAGGTCATCCACGTCGATGCCGGCGAGCGTTTCATGCAGGCCCTGGCCGGGGTCACCGACCCCGAGCAGAAGCGGCGCATCATCGGGCGCGAGTTCGTACACGTGTTCCAGGAGCAGGCGGCCAGGCTGCCCAACGCGAAATGGCTCGCGCAGGGCACCATCTACCCGGACGTGATCGAATCGGCCGGGGCCAGGACCAAGAAGGCGCACACCATCAAGAGCCACCACAACGTGGGGGGGCTGCCGGAGACACTGCACCTGAAACTGCTCGAGCCGCTCAAGGAGCTGTTCAAGGACGAGGTGCGCGAGCTGGGCCTGGCCCTCGGCCTGCCGCACGAGATGGTCTTTCGTCACCCCTTCCCGGGGCCGGGCCTGGGCGTGCGTATCCTGGGCGAGGTGAGGCGGGAATACGCCGAGCTGCTGCGCCGGGCGGACCACATCTTCATCGAGGAGTTGCGCGCGAGCGGCTGGTACGAGCGGGTGTCGCAGGCCTTCGCCGTCTTCTTGCCGGTCAAGAGCGTGGGGGTGATGGGCGATGGGCGCACCTACGACTACGTGGTCGCCCTGCGCGCGGTGGAGACCACCGACTTCATGACCGCACGCTGGGCGGAGCTGCCCTATACGCTGCTGGCCAAGGTGTCCAACCGCATCATCAACGAGGTGCGCGGCATCAACCGCGTGGTCTATGACGTCACCGGCAAGCCGCCGGGGACCATCGAGTGGGAGTGAGGCCGCCCGCCCCGCCGGCCCGGCGGGTCCCAGGCGCGGCGCAGTGCCGACCCCGACGCGGGGTCACCAGAACTTCCACCACGGCCGCTCCTTGGCGGCAATGGGGTCCTGGCCGGTGAGATAGGGGCTGTTGGGGAAGTTCAGCTTCAGCACGCGCAGGGCGTCGTCGCGCAGATCGGCTAGGCCCAGGCGGTCGTAACTGGCGGCCATGAGGTAGAGGGCCTCCTCCTGGGCGGGGGCCTGCGGGTAGTGTTCCAGCACGTATTTGCCGCGGTTGGCGGCGGCCACGTAGGCCCCGCGCTTGAAGTAATAGCGCGCCACGTGCACCTCGTGGCTGGCCAGGGCGTTGACCAGATAGCGCATGCGGGCGAGGGCATCGGGCGTGTATTTGCTGTCGGGGAAGCGGGTGGCGAGCTCGCGGAAGGCCTCGAAGGCCTCGCGTGCGGCCTTGGGATCGCGCTCGCTCATGTCCTGGCCGCCCAGGCCGGCCAGCAGCCCGCGGTCCTCGACGAAGTTGGCCAGGCCCTTGAGGTAGTAGGCGTAGTCCACGTGGGGGTGGTTGGGGTAGAGGCGGATGAAGCGTTCGGCCGCGGCGATGGCCGAGGCCGGCTCGTTGTCCTTGTAATGGGCGTAGGCCACCTCCAGCTGCGCCTGCTGGGCATAGGGGCCGTAAGGGTAGCGCGCCTCCAGTTTCTCGAACAGCTGGATGGCGCGCTGGTAGTTGCCCTCGGCCAGTTGCGCCTTGGCCTCGCTGTAGAGCTTGCTGGCCGACCACTTGGCGGTCTCGTCGGGCGAATCGGGCAACAGCCCGCAGCCGGCCACGGTCATGGTGAGCAGCAAGGCGGCTAAAATGCGTGTCATACGTGTCAGATCCCCGTGTCAGACCCTGGCGTCGAATCGATCATTATACCGGTGTCCGAACCCATCCTCCTGACCATCCCTCCGGAACATGCCGGCCGGCGTCTGGACCAGAGCTTAGCGAGCCTGCTGCCGCAACATTCACGCGCGCGCATACAGGCCTGGTGCGACGCCGGTGAGGTGAGCCTGAACGGCCGGGCGGCGGCGCGCGACACGCGCGTGTTCGGCGGCGAGCGGGTGCAGCTTAGGCCCCTGCCGCACCCTGCCGAGCAGGCGCATGCGCCGGAGGCTATCGCGTTGGACATCGTCCACGAGGACGAGGCGCTGATCGTGGTCAACAAGCCGCCGGGCCTGGTGACGCACCCGGGGGCGGGCAATTGGGCCGGCACCCTGCTCAACGCCTTGCTGCACCACTGCCCGCAGCTTGCGCAGTTGCCGCGTGCGGGCATCGTGCACCGGCTGGACAAGGACACCTCGGGCCTGATGGTGGTGGCCAAGACCGCGGCGGCGCAGACGGCCCTCGTACGCGCGCTGCAGGCGCGGACGGTGAGCCGGGTGTATTGGGCGCTGGCAGTGGGCCGCATCGAGCCGGCCGCGGGCACCATCGACGCCCCCATCGGCCGCCATCCGGTGCAGCGCACGCGCATGGCCGTGCTGGCCGAGGGCAAGAGCGCGCGCACCCATTACCGCGTACTCAGGCAGTTTGCCCAGGCGGCGTGGCTGGAGTGCCGCCTGGAGACCGGCCGCACGCACCAGATCCGCGTACACCTGGCGCACCTGGGCCACCCCCTGCTGGGCGACCCCGTCTATGGCCGGCGCGCCCCTGCTGCCCTGAGCTTCCACCGCCAGGCCCTGCACGCGCGCAGCCTGGCCTTGCAGCACCCGGTCACGGGCGTGGCGATGCACTGGCAGGCGGGTCTGCCGGCGGACATGCAGCGGCTGCTTGAACGACTGGAGGACGCCCTTGCCGCCTGACTGGATCATCCCCGACTGGCCCGCCCCGGCACGGGTGCGCGCCGTCATGACCACCCGCGCCGGCGGTGTGAGCCGGCCGCCCTACGACAGCCTGAATCTGGCCCTGCACGTGGGCGACGATCCCGCGGCGGTGGCGGAGAACCGCGCCCGCCTGCGCCGATGGCTGCCGGCCGAACCGTTGTGGCTCAACCAGGTGCACGGCGACCGCGTGATCGAGGCCGGGCAATACACCGCCGGGGTCGAGGCGGATGGCTGTGTGGCGCGCGCGCCGGGGCAGGTGTGCGCGGTGCTGACGGCGGATTGCCTGCCGGTGCTGTTGTGCGACCGCCATGGCCATGTGGTGGCCGCCGCGCATGCCGGCTGGCGGGGCCTTGCCGCCGGGGTGCTGGAAGCCGCAGTGCGCGCCATGGGGCTCGGCCCGGCGCGGGTGCTGGCCTGGCTGGGGCCAGCCATTGGTCCCGCGGCCTTCGAGGTGGGTGAGGAGGTGCGTGCGGCCTTCGTCGAACACGACCCCCTGGCCGCGACCGCCTTCCGGCCGGCCTTGCCCGGCACCCTGGACCGCGCGCCGCGCAAGTGGCTGGCCGACCTGTATGCGCTGGCGCGGCTGCGCCTGCAGGCCATCGGGGTCACACGCATCCATGGCGGCAGCGGCTGCACCCATAGCGAGGCCGGGCGTTTCTTCTCCTATCGCCGCGATGGCGCCACGGGCCGCATGGCGGCGCTGATCTGGCTCGAGTAAGATTGCATGTTTTGGACGCGAACCGCGCATGAGCGCCCTAGCCTGGATCCTGCTGGCCTCGACCCTGGCCGGTGTCTTGAGCATGGCCCTGGCCGCCGCGGCGATGGCCGTGCGGGTAGAGTGGCTGCCGGTGATGGTCAGCTACGCCATCGGCGCCCTGCTGGGCGCGGCCTTTCTCGAGGTACTGCCGCACGCCCTGGAGGGCGGCGGCGATGTGCACGCCCTCAGCGCCACCGTGCTGGCGGGTATCCTCAGCTTCTTCGTGCTGGAGAAGCTGGTGCTGTGGCGCCATTGTCACACGCAGACCTGCGATGCCCACGGTGTCGGGGCGCTGGGCCACGGGCCGAGCGATCATGGCCGCTCGGGGCTGATGATCACGGTCGGCGACACCTTCCACAACTTCGTCGACGGCGTCATCATCGCCGCCGCCTTCCTGGTCGATGTGCGGCTGGGCATCGTCACCGCCATCGCCATCATCGCCCACGAGCTGCCGCAGGAGGTGGGCGATTTCCTCATCCTGCTGCACTCCGGTTACAGCCGCGTCCAGGCGCTCACACTCAATGCCGCCTCCAGCCTGGCCACCCTGGTGGGGGCCACCCTGGGCTATTTCGCCCTCTCGCCGCTGAGCGCCGCGCTGCCCTACATCCTCGCCTTCGCCGCCGCCGGCATGATCTACGTGGCCGTGGCCGACCTCATCCCGGGCCTGCACCGGCGCGCCGAGCTGCGCCACACGGCGCAGCAGATCGCGCTCATCGCCCTGGGGGTGGCCACGGTCTGGCTGGCGGGTTCGACCACCCACGGCTGGCTGGGGCAGGCAGCGCATGCTCATTGACAGGGGGCCGAATCATGCCCGGTGAGCCGTCATCGGTTGTGGTGCTGGTATGGGGATCGCGATGAAAAATCACATACCCCAGCCTAGTGCTCTGCAAGTGGATAAGAGTAGGGACGTCTATGGCCCCGCCAAGGGCGAGGCTGTCCCAGGCACCCTACGGCAATGCTGAGGAGCCAATGCATGAGTCGGCGGCGCGTGCGGTTGTAGGCGTTGGGTGCTGCCTGCTCTTTCTGTAGGATTCTCAACAGGGGATGTTTCGTGGTTGGCGCAGCGGGCACTGTGCACCGCCCGTTTGTGACGAATTCTTCAGCGTTTTTTTAGGGTTCCGGTTCCAGGCCAGAATCAAGGGCATACCAGGAAGGAGAAATCCATGAGCATCGAGCTATACAACGACGGCCGCCATGTCTGCCTGATGTTCAACGATCTGGTGGACGACAACGCCAGTAGCGCCGTGCAGGCGAACCAGTTCCTCATCGTCACCGGCGGCGAGGGGGCCTTGATCGACCCGGCCGGCAACATGACCTACAACGCCCTGATCGTGGCCATGAACCGCTATTTCCCCTTCAAGCGGCTCAAATACATCTTCGCCTCGCACCAGGACCCCGACATCGTCGCCTCGCTCAACAAATGGCTGTCCGCCACCGACTGCGTGCTCTACGTCTCCAAGCTGTGGGAGCGTTTCGTGCCGCATTTCTGTACCTTGAACCGCAGCGAGGGGCGCATCGTCGGCATCCCGGACAGCGGCCTGCGCATCGGCCTGGGCGAGACCGACATCCTTGCCCTCCCCGCCCATTTCCTGCACGCCGAGGGCAATTTCCAGTTCTATGATGTGCGCTCCAAGATCTTGTTCTCGGGCGACATGGGCGCCTCGCTCGTGCACCACAGCCTGATCGAGCAGCCCATCACCAGCAAGGCTGAGGTCATGGCCCACCTGCCGCACATGGAGGGTTTCCACCGCCGCTACATGGTCTCCAACAAGGCCTGCCGTCTGTGGGCCAACATGGTGCGGCAGCTGGACGTGCAGATGATGGTGCCGCAGCATGGGCGTTACTTCAAAGGCCGCGAGGCGGTCAACGCCTTCCTGGACTGGATCCAGGACCTCGCCTGCGGCATTGACCTGTTCACCCAGGATCACTACCGCATCCCCACGTGAGGACCCCACCCAAGATCGGTTTCGTCTCCCTGGGCTGCCCCAAGGCCACGGTGGACTCCGAGCGCATCCTCACCCGGCTGCGGGCGGAAGGCTATGCCATCGTGCCCTCTTATGCCGAGGCCGACCTGGTGGTGGTCAACACCTGTGGCTTCATCGATGCGGCGGTGGAGGAGTCGCTCGCGGCCATCGGCGAGGCGCTGCAGGAGAATGGCCGCGTCATCGTCACCGGCTGTCTGGGCGCGCGCGCGGGGATGATCCGCGCCAGCCACCCGCAGGTGCTGGCGGTGACCGGCCCGCAGGCGCTGGACGAGGTCATGGCGGCAGTGCACGCCGAGCTGCCGCGGCCGCACGACCCCTACACCGATCTCATCCCGCCTGGCGGGCTCAAGCTCACCCCGCGCCATTACGCCTATGTCAAGATCGCCGAAGGGTGCAACCACCGCTGCAGCTTCTGCATCATCCCCAGCCTGCGCGGCCCGCTCGTCTCGCGGCCCGTCGGCGAGGTCATGCAGGAGGCCGAGGCCCTGGTGCGCGCAGGGGTGCAGGAGCTGATCGTCATCGCCCAGGACACCAGCGCCTACGGGGTGGACCTCAGATACCGTACCGGCTTCTGGCAGGGCCGGCCGCTGAAGACCCGGCTGACGGAGCTTGCCCGCGCCCTCGGCACCCTCGGCGTGTGGGTGCGGCTGCACTACGTCTACCCCTACCCGCACGTGGACGAGCTGATCCCGCTCATGGCCGAGGGGCGCATCCTGCCCTATCTGGATATCCCCTTCCAGCACGCCAGCCCGGCCATCCTCAAGGCCATGCGCCGGCCGGCGGCGGCGGAGGATACGCTCAGGCGCATCGAGGCCTGGCGCGCCATCTGCCCGCACATCGCCCTCCGCAGCAGCTTCATCGTCGGCTTTCCCGGCGAGACGGAGCGGGATTTCGAGCTATTGCTCGATTTCCTGCGCGAGGCGCGGCTCGACCGCGTGGGCTGCTTCACCTATTCGCCGGTGGCAGGGGCGGCGGCGAATGAGCTCCCCGGCGCGGTGCCAGAAGAGGTCAAGCAGGCGCGTCAGGCACAGCTGATGCAGCTGCAGGCCGCCATCAGCGCGGAAAAACTGAAGGCCAAGCGGGGGCAGGTCATGGAGGTGCTCATCGACGCGCGCGCAGGCCGGCGGGCGGTCGGTCGCAGCTATGCCGACGCACCGGAGATCGACGGGGTGGTGCACATCGCCCAGGGCAGGGGGCTGAAGGTGGGGCAGAGGGTGCGGGTGCGCATCACCCGCTCGGACACCCACGACTTGTGGGGCAGACCGGTCGATGGCTGAGGTGTGGCGACCGCACGTGGTGGTGGCCGCCGTCATCGAGGAGGACGGCCGCTTCCTGCTGGTGGAGGAGCACACCGAGGCAGGCCTCAGATTCAACCAGCCGGCCGGCCATCTGGAGCCGGGGGAATCCCTCATCGAGGCAGTGCGGCGCGAGGTGTTCGAGGAGACCGGGCACTACTTCGAACCCGAGGCCTTGATCGGGGTCTATCGCTGGCATGCATCAGAGCGTGACCGCACCTATATGCGCTTCGCCTTCACCGGACTGGTGGCCGGCTACGACCCCACCGCCCCGCTGGATGCCGGCATCCTGCGCACCGCTTGGCTGACACCGCAGGAGATCGGGGCCGTGCGCGCGCGCCATCGCAGCCCGCTGGTGCAGCGCTGCCTGGACGACTACCTGGCCGGGCGTCGCTACCCCCTGGACCTGCTCGCCGACCTGCCGACCAAGCCCTGACCCTCCGCCTCACCCCGTAGCCCTGACGCCTCACGCCTCTCGCCTCACACTCACAGATGTCCCGTATCGTCGTAGGCCTGTCTGGCGGCGTGGACTCCGCCGTCACCGCCTGGCTGCTCAAACGCGAGGGCCACGAGGTGGTTGGCGTGTTCATGAAGAACTGGGAGGACGACGATGACGACCCCCACTGTCCCGCCCGGCAGGACTTTCTGGACGTGCTGGCGGTGGGCGATGCCCTCGGCATCGAGGTCGAGCTGGTCAACTTCAGCCGCGAATACCGCGAGCGCGTCTTCGCCTACTTCCTGACCGAATACCGCGCCGGACGCACGCCCAATCCGGACGTGCTGTGCAACAGCGAGATCAAGTTCAGGGCCTTTCTCGACCACGCCCTGCGCATGGGCGCCGAGGCGATGGCCACTGGCCATTACGCGCGGTTGGCGGGCGAGCCGGGATGCAGACGGCTGCTCAAGGCGGTGGACGCCGACAAGGACCAGACCTATTTCCTCTATCGGTTGAACCAGGCGCAGCTCGCCTGCGCGCTCTTCCCCCTAGGGGGGTTCACCAAGCCGCAGGTCCGTCAGCTCGCCCGCGAGGCGGGACTGCCGGTGGCGGACAAACGCGACAGCACCGGGATCTGTTTCATCGGCGAGCGCCCTTTCCGCGCCTTTCTGCAGCGCTATCTGCCGCTTCAGCCCGGTCCCATGGTCACGCCCGAGGGCCGCGTGGTGGGCAAGCATCAGGGGCTGATGTACTACACGCTCGGGCAGCGTCACGGCCTTAAGATCGGTGGGGTGAAGGGGGCACGCGAGGGGGAGCCCTGGTTCGTGGCGGCCAAGGACCTGGCGAATAATCGTCTCATCGTCGTGCAAGGGCATGACCATCCGCTGCTCTACACACGCCAGGTGCGCGCCGCGGAGCTCAGCTGGATCGGCCCGCCGCCGCGGGCCGGCGCGCGCTACACGGCCAAGACCCGCTACCGGCAACCCGACGCGGCCTGTGTGGTCGAACACATCGACGCGAACCAAATTCGTCTAATATTCGACGCGCCCCAGTGGGCGGTCACGCCGGGACAATCGGTGGTGTTGTATGAGGGCGAGACCTGTCTGGGTGGTGGGGTCATCCAGTGAACGCGACCGTTCGACCAGTGCGCTTTGAGCATCCGAGGTGACATCATGCTGCGTAGGGATTTTCTCTGGCTGCTGCCGGGTCTGGGGGCGGGGGCGTGGCTCGCCGCCTGCAGCACCGACCCGGTCACGGGCCGCAAGACCTTGAACGTGGTCAGCCGCGAGCAGGAGATCGCCATCGATCGCAAGCACTCGCCGCACCAGTTCTCCGAGGACTACGGCCCGGTGCAGGACCGCGCCCTCAACGACTACTTGGCCCAGGTCGGGCGTGAGCTGGCCAGCCGTTCGCACCGACCCGACATGCCCTACAGCTTCCGCGCCGTCAACGCCAACTACATCAACGCCTACGCCTTTCCGGGCGGCTCCATCGCCGCCACGCGCGGCATCCTGCTGGAACTGGAGGACGAGGACCAACTGGCGGCGCTCATGGGTCATGAGATCGGTCATGTCAACGGCCGTCACTTCGCCGAGCGGCAGACCAAGGGCACGCTGGTGCAGGTGGTTACGGCCGTGGTCGGCGCGGTGGCCGCGGAAAAGAACCCGGCCTATGGGGAGCTGGCCGGCTTGATCGGCAGCCTGGGCGGCGGGGCGCTGCTCGCCCACTACAGCCGCGAGGACGAGCGCGAGGCGGACGCGCTGGGGATGGAATACATGGTGCGCACCACCCACAACCCGCAGGGCATGGTGGAGCTGATGGAGCTGCTCAACCGCGAGTCGCGCGAAAAGCCCAACGCCCTGGAGCTGATGTTCGCCACCCACCCCATGAGCAGCGAGCGCCTGGCCACCGCCCGTCAGCGCGTGGGCCAACAATACGCCGAGGCCGCACGCCGTCCGCGCCGGCGCGAGCGCTACATGGACGCCACCGCGGGCTTGCGGCGATTGCGCGGGGCCGTCCAGGAGCAGCAGAAGGCCGAGGCGGCGATGGCGAAAAAGGATTACGCCACGGCCGAACGCCACCTCAGGAACGCCCTGGCCCAGGCCCCGGACGACTACACGGGCCTGGTGCTGATGGGCAAACTGCAAATGGCCATGAAGCGGCCGCATGAAGCCGAGCCCTATCTCGCGCGCGCCAAGGCGGTCTATCCCGGCGAGGCGCAGGCGGTACACCTGTCTGGGGTGGCCAAGCTCAACCTCAGGCGGCCGGACGAGGCCCTGGCCGAGTTCCAGGTCTACGAGCGCCTGCTACCCGGCAACCCCAACACCGTCTTCCTCACAGCCTATGCGCTCGACATGATGCAGCGGCGCGAGGCCGCGGCGCAGGAGTATTACCGCTATCTGCAGATCACCCAGCAGGGACCGCAGGCCCAGCACGCCTATGGGCGGCTCAAGGCCTGGGGCTATGTGCG
>JANWZL010000154.1 GCA_025054655.1 Thiobacillaceae bacterium
AGCGGCATCGGGCTGCTGCTCATCATCCCCATGGCGGCGGCGGGGCTGCAACCGCAGCCGCGCAGGGCGTTGTTCCTGGCCGCCCTGGGCACGCTGGCCGTATTGCTCGAGCAAAGCCTGCAGTCACTCGTCTGGCAGGGCGATGGCGGGGGCTATCTGCGCGCCGGGCTGCTGGCGCTCGGTTTCTTCACCGTATCCACCCTGTCACACATCCTGGCCAAGGGGGCGCTATCGTCGGCCCGCCTGGCCGGGGAAAAGGCGGCCGAGGCCCAGAGCCTGGCGCGCATCAACGACCGGGTGATCCAGGAGCTACAGGAGGGCGTGCTGGTGATCGATGCCCAAGGGCGTATCCTGCAGCACAATGGCCGCGCCGAGGCCTTGCTGGGCTGCACCCTGCACAATCGCAGCCATGTCGGCACGTGTGCCGACAACCTGGCCAGGCTATGGCAACAATGGCAGGCGAGCGGCAGCAACCCCGATCTGCCCTTCACCATCGCAGAAGGTCCACGCCGCCTACGCGCGCGTTTTTCCGCGCTCGACCCGGGCCGAGATGCCGGGGCCATGATCCTGCTGCAGGACCTGACCGAACTGGAGCGCGAGGCCCAGAACATGAAGCTCGCCTCCCTGGGTCGGCTCACCGCCAACCTGGCCCACGAGATCCGCAACCCATTGGCGGCCATACACCAAGCCGCCTCGCTGCTGGAGGAGGAGCCGGCCACACCGACCATGTCGCGGCTCACCCGCATCATCATCGACAACGCCCGGCGGCTTGATCGCCTGGTGGAGGACGTGCTGTCGGTCAACCGCCGCGACCGTGCGCAAAAGGAGACGGTGGAGCTGGCCGACTTCCTGCACGACTTCGTCGAACAATTCGCACAGACGGAGCAGATGCCCACAGGGGTGATCGCTTTGACCGTGGCACCGGGGTTGCGCATCGTGTTCGACCGCCTGCACCTGACGCAGATCCTGTGGAATCTGATGCGCAATGCTTGGCGTTATTGCACCCGGGCGCAGGGCAGCATCCGGCTGCACGCGGTGGCGGCCGAAAACGCGGTCTGGATCGAGGTGTTCAACGACGGCGCGCCCATCCCGCCCGAGCTGCGCAAACACCTGTTCGAGCCCTTCTACACCACCGAGGTGCGCGGCACGGGCCTGGGGTTGTACATCGCCCGCGAGCTGGCCGAGGCCAACGGCGGCGCCCTCAGCTATGTGGATCAAAACGAGGGGACCCTGTTCCGGCTCAGCTGCGCACCGGCCCCGGCGGTTGCTGTGGCTGGGGCAGCGCCACCGCAGATGCAGACGGTGCCGTCATGACGACCGCGCCCTGCGTCCTCATCGTCGATGACGAGCCGGACCTGCGCGAGGTCCTGGAGCTCGCCCTCACGCGCATGGGCCTGACCGTGGTGAGCAGCGCCGATGTTGCCGAGGCGCGCGCGCAGCTGGCCCATCGGCGCTTCGACCTGGTGCTCACCGACATGCGTCTGCCCGACGGCGAGGGGTTGGAGGTGGTGCGCTACGTGGCGCAATCGAGCCCGGCCACTCCGGTGGCGGTGATCACCGCCTACGGCAGCACAGACAACGCGGTGGCCGCCCTCAAGGCCGGCGCCTTCGACTACCTGACCAAACCGGTCAAACTGGAGGTGCTGCGCAGCCTGGTCAAGACCGCCCTCAAGGTGCCGGAGACCCCCAAGGCTTCTCAGGGCCTGCCGCAATTGATCGGCGAGTCGGCCATCATGCGCCAGATCCGCGCCAGGATAGAGAAACTCGCGCGCAGTCAAGCGCCGGTGTTCATCTCCGGCGAATCGGGCACCGGCAAGGAGGTGGCGGCCCGCCTGATCCACGCCCTCGGTCCGCGGGCGAGCCGCCCGTTCGTGGCGGTCAACTGCGGCGCCATCCCCGAGAACCTGATGGAGAGCGAATTCTTCGGCCATCGCAAGGGGGCCTTCACCGGGGCACAGACCGACCGCGAGGGCTTCTTCCAGGCCGCCCACGGCGGCACCCTGTTCCTCGACGAGGTGGCCGAGCTGCCACCGGCCATGCAGGTGAAGCTGCTGCGTGCCCTGCAGGAGCGACGCGTGCGCCGTGTGGGCGGGGTGAAGGAGGAGGCGGTGGACGTGCGCATCATCAGCGCCTCGCACCAGGACCTCGCCCGGGCCGTGGAGGCCGGGCGCTTCCGACACGACCTCTACTACCGCCTCAACGTGATCGAACTGAAGATGCCGGCACTGCGCGAGCGGCGCGAAGACATCCCCCTGCTCGCCCAGCACATCGCTGCACGGCTCGGCAGCGGAGCATCGCCGGTACGGCTGACAGCGGATGCGTTGGACGCCCTGGCGCGCTATGCCTTTCCAGGCAACGTGCGGGAGCTGGAGAACATCCTCGAGCGCGCCCATGCCTTGAGCGAAGACGGCTGCATCAGCGCCGGCGACCTCGATCTGACCCCGCCGCCGGAGCTGCAAGGCCAGGAAGCGGGGTGGGACGACGGCGGGTCGTCCCTGCAGGACTACCTCGACCGGGTCGAGCGCGAGGCGATCCTGTCCGCGCTCGCCCGCACCGGCGGCAACAAGACGGCGGCGGCACGGCTGCTCAAGGTGACCTTCCGCAGCCTGCGCTACCGCATGGAACGGCTCGGCCTGGACTGAGCCGCCGCTCAGTTGTGGCCGTGCTTCTCGACCACCATGCGGTCCAGGGCCAGCATGACCCCCTCGCTGCCCGCCTCCATGTCCTTGAGGGCCTCGTGGATACGCGCCTGCACCTCGGCATCCTCGGCCCAGTTCTGCTCCAGCAGCTGCAGCATGGCATGGGCGCTGTGATGGACCCGCTGATGTGGTGCCGCCAGTTCGCGGTAGGCCGCCGTGTGGCCGAAACGCCCCTGACCCTCGGCGTCGTACCAGCGCCCAAGCCGGCAGCCGTGATCGTCCACCTCGATCGCCCTGACGTGCTCCGGCTGCGCGCCGTTGGTCGAGAGCGCCATGTAGGCGCGCTGTTTGTACACCACGTGATCGACCTTGACCAGGGAGACGAAGCTCTTGTCCAGGGCGCTCTCCAGGCGCTGCACCGTGCTGGACGCGGCCGCCGAGAACTGGGCGAAGCGCTCGGCCATCTCCGCCACGCTGGCGCTGGAGGACTGGGTGCGTTCACGCATGGCGTTGGAGTCCGTCAGCATGGTGGCCGCCTCCTGGAGCAGCCCGTCCATCACCTGGCCGATGGACACCGAGGCATCCTTGGTCTTCTCCGCCAGTTTGCGCACCTCGTCGGCCACCACGGCGAAGCCGCGCCCGGCCTCGCCCGCCCGTGCCGCCTCGATGGCGGCGTTCAAGGCCAGCAGATTGGTCTGGTCGGCGATGGTATTGATGAGCGAGACCGCCTGTTGGATCTCGTCGCCACGCGCGTTCAGCTCGGCTATGGCCTCGGCGGCGTGTTCCACACGGGCGCGGATGTCGGCCAGTTCCGCCACCACCCGCTGCACCGAGGCCTGACTCGATTCCGCGTCCTGCCGCGTCTGCGCCGCCTCCTGGGCGACAAGCTGCATGGTCTGCGTGATCTTGACCAGATCGGCCTGGGTGGAGGCCAGATTCTTCAGCAGGTTGTGGGTGTTGAGATCATGCGCCTGGCTCATGAGCTGGTTGCGCATCTGCTGCCGCATGTTCTCGGCCATGGCGTTGAGCAGGACGTTGTGGTTCTCCAGCCCCTTGCGGAAACCGCCACGCAGACCGGTGGGCTGGGTGAGCCGGTAGAAACGGCGCTCCAGGTGGGCGCGGAAGGCCGCCGCCTGCTCGCGGTTGAAGGCCTCCAACTGGTCCAGCATGTCGTTTAGCGCCCAGGCGAGCGGCTGCAGACAGGGCTGCAGCCGATGGATGTGTGTCGTGCGCACGTTGAACCGCCCCTGGGCGACGCTGTCGGTGATCGCCTTGAGCTGACCGATACCTGCGGCCAGACCGCGTGCGCCGCCGAGCGCGAGCAAGCCCAGGGCAAACCCCACAGCGGGCAGGACGAGCAGCCAGGACGTCCCTGGCAGCATGATCAAGACCACACCCAGGACGGGCCATGTGAGGAGGTTCAGCCACAGGATAGCCGACAAATGATGGGTCAGCGTGTGCATGGCTCAGAGTGTGAGGATGAAGCGGTGGTAATCGGTCTTGTGGCCAGACAACAGCTCGGTCAGATAGGCCAGGGATGCCGTCGGCGCCTCCTTCGGCCCGGCACGGCGCTCCACCTCCAGCATCTGCGCGTAAATCTGCTCGATGCGGCGCACCGCCTCACGGTTAGGGGCGCGTCGCACCGAGTAATAACCCTCGATCTTGCCCTCTGGACCGAAACTCGGGGTGACATGGGCGAACACCCAATAGAAGCTGCCGTCCTTGGCCATGTTCTTGACATAGGCGAAGCACTCCTGCCCAGCCTGTATGGTGTCCCACAGCAGCCTGAACACCCCGCGCGGCATGTCGGGGTGGCGGATGATGTTGTGCTGCGCCCCCAGCAGTTCCTCTTCCGTGTAGCCGGAGAACTCGATGAAGATGCGGTTGCCATAGGTGATGCGCCCCTTGAGATCGGTCTTGGAGACGATGAAATCGTCCGGACGCATGAGGCGCTCGGTGGCGGTGGGTTGGCTGCGGTTCTTCATGGCCGGCAGGCGTATCCTTGCTCGCCTACATATCGGCCTGCGGCCGCGAATCTTTAGCCCGCGCTGCTGCGGGTGCGCGGCGGCCCTCGGCGTGACGGCCTGCGCCGTCTCAGGCCAAGGCGATGGCGAGGTAGCTGAGGTACAACCCGCCGTTGACCGCCAGCATCCACACCCGGAGCTGTCCGCGCGCGAGCATCAGCCGCAACCACAACGCCGCAAGGAGGGTGATGACGATGCCGGCGAGCACCTCCTTGCGCGGCAGCCACGGCGTGAGCAGGATGCCGATGGCGGGCAGCAGCGTGCCCTGGAAGACCATGGCCCCGGTGATGTTGCCGAAGGCGAGCGTGTCCTTGTGGCGCCGGATCCACAGGATGGAGTTCACCTTCTCCGGCAATTCCGTGGCGATGGGCACGATCATGAGGCTGAGCAGCAGGGGCGAGACACCCAACAGGTGGGAGGCCTCCTCCACCCCGTGGATGAAACCGTGCGCACCGGTGATGAGCAGGGCAAGCCCCACGGCGAGCTGGATGAGGATGGTGTAGGGGTTCTCCGGCAGGCCCACGCGGGAGAACAGCATGGGCTCGTGCGCCTCGGTGCCATGGCCATCCTTGACCAGTCTGTCCGAGGCCTGCAGGGTGAGCAGGACGTAAAAGAAATAGATCAGCACCATGGCAAAGGCCAGCGTCACCCGGATGGCGGCGTCCTCGTGCGGCACGAACAGGGCCAGACAGGCGATGGCGAAGGCGGCGAGAAAGAAGTCGAGGTCGCGCTGCAAACCCGTGCGCTCGGGGGTGAGCCGCCCCTGCGGCCCGCGCCGCTTCCACACCGCCAGGGTCATGAGGAACAGCGACAGGGTAGAGAGCATGAGCGGCGCCCCCAGGATCGCCCCCACGCCGATTTGGTGGTTGACCTCCGGGTTGGCCGTGCCGGCGAAGATGGCGATGAGCGGCACCAGGGTTTCGGGCAGGGCGGTGCCCACGGCGGCGAACACCGAGCCCGTCACCCCCTCGGAGATCTTCAGCCGCTCGCCCAGGTGCTCCAGGGCATTGACGAACACCTCGGCGGCGACGAGGATGAGGATGAGGAAGAAGAACAGCTCCAGGGCTAGCATGGCGGCGGGTGGGCGTAGGGGGGCGCATTGTAGCATTCAGGTATCAGGTGTCAGGTATCAGGTGTCAGGGAACGGGAAGGGGGAAACGGGACATGGGAAGGGAGAGAGGGGCAGACGAAGGCGCGAAGGAGGAAGCGGGGGGTGAGGCGTGGCGGGTCGATGCCGCGGGCTGGGTGGAGGGTGTGCGGCACATCCCCTCGCCCAACTGCGATGCGCGCCCTGAGGGCGCGGCGATCCGCCTAGTGGTGATCCACGGCATCAGCCTGCCGCCCGGCGAGTTCGGCGGGCCGGGGGTGGAGGAGCTCTTCACCCACCGGCTCGACCCCGCTGCACATCCCTTCTACGAGACGATCAAAGACCTCAGGGTGTCGGCCCACTTCTTCATCCGCCGTGACGGCGAGCTGATCCAGTTCGTGCCCTGCGCGCTGCGCGCCTGGCATGCCGGGGTGTCGAGCTGGCAGGGGCGTGAGCGCTGCAACGACTACTCCGTCGGCATCGAGCTGGAGGGCACGGACCACACCCCTTACACCGAGGCGCAATACGCCACCCTCGACCGGTTGCTGGCGCTGCTGCGCGCGGCCTACCCGATCGAGGCGGTGGTAGGCCACAGCGA